>NZ_LSJW01000139.1:0-38403 GCF_001557335.1 Microbacterium sp. CCH5-D1 | reverse complement strand
CGCCGGGCAAGCCACAAGGGGGCGAGCCGAAGAAGGTGCTCGACGAGGGCAGCAAGGGAGGCGGCGACAAGTCCAGCAGCGCAGGTAGCAACGGGGGCGGCGGGGCCGGTTGAGCGCGCTCTTGGCTTCCTGCTCGGTGCCCATCGAGTTGTAGAGGTCGAACCCGATGAACGACAGGAAGCGGTATGTCATGTACGGCGCGAACCCGGCCAGCGCCATCAGCACGACCCCGGCGAGGGGGTCGGCGATACTCGACAAATCGCCGTCGATCGGGGCCGACACCTGGGTCACTGCGACCAGCAGAATCACGACGAGTACGAGCTTGGAGAGGATGAGCGCGACGACGAACATCGCCCACTTGGAGATCCAGCCGCGCGTGGCATCCCAGGAGGCGCCGGAGAACGCGAACGGGGCCAAGACCACCGCGACCAGTAGGAGCGCCTTGCGGACTAGCAGGCTCAGCCAGACGATCGCAGCGGCTGCGATGGCCAAGGCCGCGAGGAAGATGGTCAAGATCGCACCGACACCGGGTGCCCCCACGTTCAGCGCGGTCAATCCGGCGACGAGGATCGCGATCTTGTCGCCCATCGTGGCTGTGGTTTCGCCAGCGGCTTGGATGATGCCGACCGAGAGTTGGTCAACAATCTCTAGCAGTAGGGCCGTGAGGGTGATCACCACGAAGGAGCCGAGGACGCTCTTGGCCAGCCCGAGGGCCGCTCGGGAGAGGGCGGCGGGTTCTCGGCGAATCATGCCCGTGATGAGCTGTAGACAGAAGAACAGCAGCATGACGAACACGGCGATTCCGAAGATCAGGTTGTAGACGCCTAAGTACTCGCCGCTGGTGACGTCGACCATCGTGGTCGTGTCGAAGACCGTCCAGACAGCCTCAAACATCCAGGCGGCTGCCGCGCCCATCGCACTGGCGAGCCAGTCGAATGGTGCCGAGATCAGCGTCGCTGCGGCTTCACCGGCGACGTCGCAGACGGTGGAGATGACGGGGATATCGCACACGCCCATCACGAGCCTCCTAGTGGTTCGGAGTAGATGGGCGGGTCAGACGGCTTGGCCGACGCCCCAGAAGAAGTTGATGAGCGTGACCGACGCGCCACAGACGACGGCGGCACCGCACGAGATCAAGACGCCGATCTTGCCGCGACCGGCCAGATGCGGGTTGGAAGAGTTGGACCCGTAGGCCCAGATGATCGCCGAGACAATCAACGCCAGGACCGACAGGATCAAGCCCACGGTCATGACTGCGCCGACGATGATGCGCAGCTGGTCGATACCCGGCAAGCCACTGGAGTTGGGGTCGATGTCGATCACGGCAGTTCTCCTTTGTGAGAGGACGGATGGTTCTGCCGTCAGGTGCTCTCCGCTGCCACGCACACGAAAGCGCCCGCCCCAGAGAGGGGCGGGCGCTCAGAAGAAGCCGGAGTCGTCAGAGTTGCTGGCCGATGCCAATCAGCCAGTTCATCCACGCGACACCGGCACCGGCAAGGACTGCGCCTCCGAGGGAGACCAGCACTCCGACGCGGCCCTTGGCGGCGGCGGCATAGTTGCCGGTGCTCGATGAGACCGCCCAGATGATCGCCGAGACGATCAGCATCAGCACCGCGATCACGAGCGCGAACATCAGCAGCGCCCCGACGACCTCCCGTAGATCGTCGATACCGGCCAGTCCATCGAAGTCGGGAAATACATCCATGACGCACCCCCGCTACTTCACCGTGACGTGCAGGTGGTCGTAGTGCCCACCCGTCACGTTGTCGGGGTCGTGCATCCCGCCGCCGTTGTAGGAACGCCAGCCCTCGGAGTCGCGCGAGAGCGACCAGATCTTGCCCTGCCAGATCAGGTACTCGACACCGAGAGCTTCGGCGTGGGTCTGCATCCACTCGGTGACCTGCCAGCCGTAGTCGAGTTGCTCGCTGGCCGGATACTGGCCGATCGCGTTGCCGAACGTCAGATCACACGCCCTGCCCAGGGGATGCTCTGACTGCGTGCCGGGCCGGGGCGAGTAGCAGCCCCAGCCCGTGTCGGGGAACTGGGCGAGAGTCTGCTCATACAGGTGCAGCATCCGGGCAGTGATCTGCCCGGTCGACGTCGGGTCATCGACCATCCGGCTCGGGTCGTCGCCGTCGAATGGAGCCGGGTCACCGGCGATACCGTTGGTGCCCGCGCAACCGTGGGGAGGCCCGACTGAGGCTTCGGGGAGGTCGGCGGCGTTGTGCTGGTTCAGCCATGCTGCCGGGTCGATCTGTTCGCCGTTGGTGCCGCCGGGTCGAACCTCGAAGTGCAGATGTGCTCCGGTGCTACGTCCACTCGACCCGACATCGCCGATGTGCTGGCCCGCGCGCACGTGATCTCCGACCGAGACGTGGATGCCGTGCTGCCACATATGCGCGTAGGCGGTGGCGACGGTCTGCCCGCTGATGGTGTGCTCGATGATGATGAGACCGCCGTAACCGCCTGAGAACTCAGCCACAGTCACTGTGCCGTCAGCGGCGGCCAGGATGGGGGTGCCGTCAGCTGCGCCGAGGTCGAGACCGGAGTGATAGGAGGTCTCGCCGGTGAATGGGTCGCTGCGATACCCGAACTCGCTGGTGACGACCCAGGTGCCCTCGGGCAGCGGGAACACCACGCGCGAAGACTCCGTGACTTGTCTAGTCGTCACCAGGTAGGGGCCAGTCGCGGTGGTCGGGCCGCCGGAGCCGGTGAGGGCACTGAGGATGGTGGCCGCGACCGGCTCGTAGTTGTTGTACCTGTCCGGGTGGGCTGAGACCTCGACAGCCTGTGCCGCCTCGCCCTTGCCCATCTGCTGCCAGCCAGGAATGTCGAGCAGGCCACGCGGACTCGGGTAGTTGGGGCCGTCCGGCCCGCCGTAGAACGCCCGCGCTTGATACGTGGAGTCCATGAGGTCGGCGACCGTTCCCCACCCCGACTGCGGGCGCATCTGGAACAGGCCGAGTGAGTCGTGGTCTGAGCCATTGCCATCGTTCGGGTAGTCGGCGCTCTCGGGGTAGGCGGAGGTGTTCGACAGCATCCGCAGGCTGGATTCGGTCAGTGCGGCCATGAGCGCGATCTGGATGCCGTCGCGCCCCACCCCGTCGATGCCGGAACCGATCTCGATGATGGTGGCCGCGTGCGTGAGTTGCTGCCGGTTGAGCGTGATGGTCTCGCCGTTCGCGGTGGTCGCGGTCAACGAGTCGGGGATGTTCCCTACGGTGATGCCGGAGCCGTCGATGGTGCACTCGGCGTTCGCGGAGGGGTTCATCAGCACGCCGATACCCAGCAGGCCCATGAATGGGCCGAGCAGGAGCAGAAGGGCGAGGGCGATGACTGCTTTCTTCATCGTCATGGCCTCCGTCTCAGCGCAGTGGCTGGTCGAGAATCGACAGGCGCAGCAGGTAGCAGGACGGCACGACACCCGCATCGGGCGTGCTGGTCTCGCTTTGGCTGCCGGTCGGCGGGTCGTCGGGCGGGCAGGCGAGGAAGATCGTGAACGCCACCGAGTGCTCGGAGGTCACGGGTTCGTCGTTCCAGATGCCCTCGCGGTGCCGGGTGCCCTCGATCGTGATGGCGGTCGCCCCGACCGGGAGTTGTCCGGGCCGGGCTTGTTCGACCGCTTGTGCCCACTGCTCGGGCACGTAGGCTTCGGTGATGGTCAGGTGCTGGCTCGTGCTGTACTGGCGCAGATCGACCCAGGCGTCACGCGACGGCAGGTAGGAGGCGATGTCAGAGGCCAGGCCCGCCTGCTCGTTCCCGGTCGGGTCGCCCACGTCCAGCAGCACGGCGGTGTAATCCAGCGGCAGGAACCCGCTGGTGGTATCCCAGGTGAACAGCACGTGCGCGGCCTCGCGCGCGAACTCGTCGGGGTCGGTCGACGGGGCGATGTAGGGCAGGCGCGGAGTCGGCCGGGTCGGGTCGGTGGGCGCAGGCGCTGCCGGTGCTTCGGGTCGGGTGCCGTCGTCGTTCGGGCCGGTCACCAGCCCGTAGACGCCGATCGCAGCCAGGACGAGGAACGCGACGCCGGCGCAGACAAAGGAGATCAGTCGGCGGCGGGTGCGGGCGGGATCATCGGGAGTCGTCTTCATGACCCCCAGGTGCGCCGTCCGCGCACCCGACGAGGGTCAGAGCGCCCGGAGGTGCCTGCGCGGATTGCTCAACGCCTGCCGCGCCGTGCGCAGGTCGTCGGCGAACGTGCTGGTGCCGTCAGCGGTCGCCAGGAACGAGGCGATCTGCTCATCGCTGAGTTCGTTCGCCAGCACCTCGGCGTCGTAGTGCGTCCACCAGTCGGCAAGCTCGCTCCAGGTGGCGACGAACGCGCGCACCGGCCACCGTGCAGGCTCGGCCGCGCCCGCGAAGGTGACCGGCGCAGGCTTGGTCTGTGCCGCCTGCGCGCGGGCGACGGCCTCTCGTGCGAGTGCCTCCAGGTCGGTGGTCTCGCTTGCGGTCTCGGTGACGGCGGCGCGGATGCGCTCGAAGCCGGGATGCACCGGGGCACCGGCGTCGATGCGTTCGAGTTCGGCAGCGGCGTCGCCGCGCACCGTGGCGGGCAGGTCGGGGTCGTCGGTGACTTGCCGCAGGTAGTCGATCTTGTCGAGCGTCTTGTACGACGCGCCGCCGGGAATCATCGCGGCGGCTTGCTCGCTGGCACGGCCCACAGGTTCGGACGGTGCGGGAAACTTTCCCGCACCGTCCTTTCCGGGCTGGTTCTCCGCGCTGAACCGTGTCGCGGCCTGCCTGCGCGCGGCATCCTCGGCCATGAGGGTCTTCAGCTCGCGGTAGAGCGCAGCCGCCTCGACCGGGGTGAGGTCTTTGTGGAGCATGTTGTCGTCTTGCTCGGCCAGCAGGTGACCGAGCCTGCCCGAGATGCCCGAGCGCACCCACACGCTCACCGTGCGCCAGCCGAGCATCTTGATTGCGGCCAGCCGCCTCGCACCGCACACCAGCACCCCGTCGATGGTGACCGTCAGCGGTTGCAGGAGGCCGTCGCGGGCGATGGACTCGGCCAACGCGGTCAGGTCACCCAAGTCAGTGCGGTGTCGGTTGCCGACGACGATGGACTCGACGGTGCGGTTGAGTTCGATGTGCCCGGTATGCCTGCTCATGACCGGCCCCCACGTTTTGGGGCCGCGAGCGAGATCATCAGCACGAGATCGTCGTCGCGCAGCAGCGCGCGCAGGCTCTCGCCGATCAGCAGCCTGAGCAAGATGCCGCGCCCGGCAGCGGTCGCGGCGTAGGCCGGGCTGGGGTGCCCGAGCAGTGCCTTCAGCAGCGCTGTCCACGCGGTGCTGTTCACGTCGAGCAGGGCGCGGGCGTGCTTGTCGCGGCGCAGCGCTTCATAGGCGCTCTGGCGGCTGCCCGCCCGGGCAAGCGCCTGGCAGATGTGCTCGACCCCGGCGCGGGCGACATGCGGGGGCCAGCCCAGCAGCGTGAACAGTGCGATGGCGTCTTCGACCGCCGAGTCTGTCGAGCAGCACGCCGTCGTGCTTGCCGGTTCGTCCGTGCCAGTCGGGTCTGGGTCGGTAACGTGGAACGCCGTGTGGTAGTCCGTGAGCGGGTTCTCTCGATCTGACAGCCGCTCGGCGTCGTGGAACGCGGAGATGTGCGGACGCCGGGCTTGATGCACCGAACAGAGCAGGCCCTGCCCGCGTTCCTCGGCGATGCAGGTGATGCGAACCGCGTGGGTCACCACGCCCCACGGATCGTTCGCGGTGCGGGCGGCCTTGGTGCGCATCACATCGAACGCGGCACTGGCTGCCTCCCACGGGTCGAGGCCGTGCTTGCGGGCCAGCGCCCCGTACTTGTCGGCGGCGTAGGCCATCAGGTCGGCGGCCACCGGATCGCACTGCCAAGCGCCAGGGCCGCCCTCGTGCAGTCGGTTCAGCAGGGCACGCAAGCCCTCGCTGCGAGTGAAATCCTCCGGTACGTGCTCGGTTGTGCGAGTTGTCATGGTAGGCACCTCCTGCCAGCCAGGTGCGCTCCCATGCCCAACAGGTCGGGGGCGGTCGGGCGTTCGCTGTCGAATCATCGCTACTCACCACTTCACGACTTCCCGACCGCGGCCCTCGTCGGCGCGTGGTGCCGGGCACCGTGCCCGAACGCCGTCAGCGGCGACAGCCGCCTGGCCCGGTCGCTGAGGTTCCGCAGCCCGGCCACGAGTGGTTCGCGGGCCTTGCGTGACATCTCGACTTCCATGTCGATGCCCCGCCCGGCCAGCGACGCCGTGTTACGGGCGATGAGATCGGTGGGCCGCACCCACTCGATACCGCGCGCCCGGTGTTCCTCGAGTTTCTGCTCGACCTCTGCCGCCTCAGCTGCACCGGTCATCTCGTCAGTCGCGGGGGTCTCGACCGTGGTGTCCTTGCGCTTGGTCACGTCGGCAGCGGCGACCGCCTCGGGCACCTGCCGAACCTCGCTGCGGTCTTCCGGCATCTCCGGTTCAGGCACATCCTCGACGTGCCAGTCGTCGTAGGCATGCGCCTGCTCGCGCGGGTCGATGTTCATGGTGTTGTCTCCATCTCTGTTGTGGTTTCCGGCTCCTTGACCGGCGGGGTAAACCAGCGGCCCACCGTCGAGGCATGGACGCCGAGCTCGTCGGCGATGGCCTTGTTCGACCAGCCGGCCTCCCGCAGCCGAGTGGCACGCTCACGCCGCCCCAGCACCAGCTCGGCCTCCGGGTCTGCTTCGGACTCGATCGCGGCCATGGGTTCGGTCGCGGCGGATAGCTCGGGCGGTGCCTGCGCCGTGCTCGGTGGCGCGGTGGTCGAGCGTGTGAGGACGACGGTGAGGTGCGTGCTGGCGAGCAGTACCAGCGGCGGCACGGCCGCGACCGTTGCGGCGAGCATGGCGGGCACGCTGGCGTCGGCGGCGACGATCGCGTGCAGCGCGTTTGCAGCAACCGACACGAGTGCTCCGCAGATCAGCAACGCCCACGGATACCAGGCACCCCGGCGACCATCGAGTGCGACAACCGCGATGGTGGAGACTACGATCAGGCCGTCCACGAGCAAGGGCCAGATCCACGCCTGCCCCGGCGCGATACCCGACCGGGCCGCGAGATCGGCCAGCGCCATGAACGAGAGCCAGAACGCGCCGATACCGATCAGCACGGTGCCGGTCGCGGCGGTCACCACCGCCCAACCCCATGCCGGTTGCCGCACGCTCATCACAGCCTCCGACCACTCACCGAGACAGGCGGCTCGGTGTGGGCGAACCCGGAACCCGTCTGACGTACCGGGGCGCGACGGCGCGGCCCGTAGGTGCTGACGTGGCGATACGCCGAGCCGACTGTCCGGGTGATCTCGTGCTCTCCCAGCCCGGACTGGCCCGCTGCTGGGCCGAGCGCGTTGAGCGCGTCGCGGGGTGAGTGTCCGTGCTCAGCCATGCGGCACGCGGCCTTGAACAACCCGAGGTTGCGTTCGCCCTCGGGTTTGCGAGCTACCTGCGAGGCGAGCCGGGCAACGTCCAGCGGCCAGCCGCCCGGCGGTTCCGGCGCGGGCGCGTATTTCGGGCGCGGGTCGAGGAAGTCACGCAACTGCTGCGCGTCTAGTAGCGCGACAGGGCGCGTCGCCATGCTCTCGACCCGATACGGCACCCGGCGACCGTCGATGGGGCGCTGCGAGGGCGGCACGATGATGTAGCCGCCGTCGCCCCGAAAGTCGATACCCGCCCGGCCCGCCTGCCACGATCGCTGCTCACGTTCGGCGTCCGTTGGGTAGTACAGATGCCTGCCGCCGGTCGGCGTGGTAACGACCGCCAACGGCTCCGGCAGCAGCCCGGCGCGTGTAGCGCGTCTGAATGCGGGATACCCGTTGACCTTGTGTACATCGACGTCGACGACGACGACACCCGAGGCTGCGCCAGTCGGGATGGCGAGATTCGCATGAGGCCGATGCCGCCACCACGCCTCCACCTGTCTCACATCGTTGGTTGCCTCGTGGAAACCTCGATCGGGAATCGGGCGCTTCCCGCCGGGCGCGCACGGGAACACCGGCACGCCGTGTCGGGCTAGCTCGTGCGCGACCAGCGGTAGCGGCACGTCCCCGCCGAGCCGGGAGAAGACCGCAGCGACCGATGAGGCCCGCCGCTCGATCAGATCGTGCGCCCCGCGAGCGTCGCCTACCTTCACCATCGCCAGACCTCCCTCCCATCCGGAGACCACCCCTCGCTGGGTGGCCCTACGACCGTGAGGTGCGTCGGGAGGATCAGGAAGACGAGACGGACAAGGAATCGAGACTGTGACCGTCAGGCATCTTGAAGAACCCGACGTGTCTATTCCGGACTACCTACGTCGAGGCAGACTGTCCAGCAGTTGTCACGACTGCGGTACACATCGCGCATGACGGGGCACGAATGACGCATCACGCCACGCTGCGCGGAGGTGCGTCGGCTGGAGCTGCCCGCAGGACGTCCCTAGGTCGCGGCCGGGTGAGGTGTCTCCCGAAACTCGGATGGGGATACGCCGAATCGACGTCGGAATCGAGCGGAGGCGATGCGAGAATCCACCCACCCCACTTGCCGGGCGGCCGCGCTTATAGGCACATCTGTTTCTTCGATTAAGCGTGTGAACTCCGTTAATCGAATCTCAGCAAGAAACCGCATCGGAGGCGCGCCGGCGTGTGCCGTAAAGAGACGCGTGAGATGGGTGCGCGACACAGCGACCTCGTTTGCCAGAGAGTTCACAGTCCAAGGTTCCGCCAGTCGAGCGCGCAGAAGGTCAATCGCTTTGGTGACATGGCCAGCTGAGGGTGGCCGGGTCAGCCGTCCAGCGATCGGCCGCCACAACGGGCGAATGGGTTGCGGTGACATGCTAGCGTCCAGGAAGACAGGAAGAACACCGGAAACCCAGCGAGCGAACAGCTCAATGGTGTGGATCGCAGCTACTTCTGGCGCATGGGTACCATCATTCAGGATGCTCATCTGACGCCACAGCGGCTCGACCTTGCGTAGGGCGGCAGTCCCCGGAGTCAACACTATTGCCGTACCATCCCATTCGCAGGGGTGCAGCCCACTGTGAACACGTTCGCGATGAGGAAGAAACCAAGACATCTGCATGCGAAGAAACTGCTCATCTGCATAGATCGACCAGATGCGCACCCGGCCTTGTGGCTTGATCCGGCACCATCTGTCTGCCCCTAGGGCGATCGACATCCCGGCCCTCAGCATATAGTCGCCGTTGGCAGTCTCGATCCGAGTACTGCCTTCCATCACATTCATGATCTGCGCATGGCGAAAGAGCGCTCGACTCGACGCGAGCGTCCGGACAAGTTCGAGAGCCGTCATCCCTCCGGGAACATCTCGGTTCTCTGCTAGCGAGTGCGACCAATCCGCGCCGTTGTCGAGTTCGAGATGGAGTCTCCTCACAGCCTCGCGCGCGCCTATGGCTTACCTCCACGATCAGGAGCAACACGCGAATCGGCGTGAGGTCCGCGTGCACCACTTCCGAAGCGTGCGACGTGACGAGAACTCAGCTCCGAGAGTCTGAGTTCTCGAAAGGAACTGTCAGTCGTCTGAGCCCGCAGTCTCATGTGAGTGGCTCAGAAGAGGTCAGTGGCGTATCGCCCGGTCTGGCTGAGTTCGGTGAGCCAGTTGGGTCCGTGGACGTCCTGGCCGATCCGGGTCAGGGTCTCCTCGACCGCTGGCCCCATGCCGGTGACGTCACCGCACACATACACGTGCGCGCCCTGCTCGATGAGGTCGAGGATGCTGTCTCGTTCGGCCCAGAGCCGGTGCTGGACGTAGCGGACCTCGCCGTCGGGCTTGCGTGAGTATGCCCGGTGCACGCGCAGCGTCCCGGCAGCCTCGTAGGTGGCGAACTCTTCGGCGTAGAGGTCGTCCCAGTCGGGGTGCTGGCAGCCGAAGAACAGCACCGTCTCACCCGCCGGTTCGCCGCCGGTGGCGCGAGCATGACGAGCGTTGATGAAGCCGCGGAACGGGGCGATGCCGGAGCCAGCGGCGATCATGATCGCCGGGATCGAGTTCTGGGCTGGGGGCCGGAAGTGCTCGGTCGGCGAAGCGAGGGTGACGGTGAGCCGGTCGCCGGGCTGGACGCGCTGAAGGTAGCTGGAGGCCGCGCCTCGGTAGGTGCCCGTCCCCGAGAGTGCGGGGCCCTCGATGACTGAGACGGTCAGTGCTACTTCGGTCTGGGTTTCGGCGGCGGAGCTGATCGAGTACTGCCGTGCCCTGGGGGCGGGGAGTCGTTCGATCACCCAGGCCAGGTCGACCTCGCAGGAGGCGAACATCTCCAGCAGGTCCAGCAGTGAGAACCGGCGCTGCCTGATGGTGTCCGCCTGTTCAGGGGAGGCCAGCTTTTCGAGTTCTGCGCGCTCGGGAGGGCAGCGTGTCGTCTCGGCGAGCGAGGCGAGTACCCCCTGCGTGGCTGGGGCGGTCAGGTCGACGTGGCGGGTCAGCAGGTCATCGACCCGCACCGGCACTCCGACGGGGATGCGTCCGCTGGGGGCGTCGGAGTCGATGGTCACCAACTCGTCGCCTGGCAGTGCCAGGCGGGTGAGCATGCGGGTGACGAGTTCGGGGTGGTTCTGCGGCAGCACCGAGAGGTAGTCGCCGGTGCGATACGTCATGCCCTCGGGCAGGCGGAGTTCGAGGTGCCGCTTGGAGCGGGGCGAGTCGCCGCGGACTAGCTCGCGGTTCTCCAGCACGATCGCGGTGGCCTCCTCACGATGGGCGGCGGGCTGGCTGGTGGAGGCGATCCGGTAGCGGGGGCCTGTCGGGGCGGTGTCCTCGATCTGGTAGTGCTCGGACAGTTCGGGCCACAACGGCTGGTACCAGCGTTCCCAGTCGCCGAAGAAGTCGGTGCGGGCATCGGTGGCACCGCGTTCACGAATCCTCGTGGCCCCGGCAGCAGTCATGGCGTCGTCGATGAGGGTGGGGACGCGCTGGTAGGTGGCGGCCCAGTCCAGGCTCCCGCAGCCCAGCACCAGGTATTCAACACCGCTCAGGTCCGGGCCGGTGGTGGTGAGCCAGTCGACGAAGCGCTTCGCATTGTCGGGTGGGGTGCCGTTGTAGGAGGAGGTCACGATGACGACCGGCCCGGCCGTGGGCAGGTCCGCGGTGGCCTCATCGAGGGAGGCCACTCGGGTGTGCCAGCCACGGGCGGCCCCATCGCCGGCGATGGTGCGGGCCAAGCCCTCACTGCTGCCCCCGTTGGAGCCGTAAAGCACCAGCATCGGCGTGCCGTGCGCATCCGCCGGTGGTGTCGCGGCGGCGGACGCCTTCCGAGCAGGAGCAGGAGCAGGGGCGGACGCGGGTGCTGTGGCGTCGGTGCGGAGCTGGGTGTGGCTGAGGCGGTTGGCGGCGTGGATGGTGAGGTTCTTGGGCTTGATCGTCAGCGACTCGGCGATCTTCAGCTCATACCCGGGGTCGGTCAGGGCGATGTCGAAGCGCTGGAGCATCATCGCCAGCACCAAGGTGGCCTCCTGCAACGCGAAGGGACGACCGATGCAGGCCCGTGCGCCGTGGCCGAACGGCATCCACGCATACTCGGGGATCTCATCCATCCGTTCCGGGGAGAACCGGTCCGGGTCGAACCGCGTCGGCTCGGGCCACACGGCCGGATCGGTGTGCAGGGTCGGGAGCATCACCATCACGCTCTCTCCGGCGGCGATGTCGTATCCGCCCAGCGTGGTGTCCTCACTCGGGGACAGCGCGAACGCCGGAGCGGTGGGATGCAGCCGCAGGGTCTCACGCAGAACCTGCCCGATGTAGCCCAACTTGGCCAGGTCAGCGAACTCCGGGGTCCGATCACCCAAGACCTCATCAACCACCTCGCGGGCCTTCGCGAGCACATCGGGGTGGGTCAGCAGCTTGTGGGTCGCGAAGGACAACAGCCCGGAGGTGGTCTCATGCCCGGCGATGAGGAAGGTCGCGAGCTGATACTGGACGTTCTCCTCCGACAGCTTCTCCCCGGTGAGCGGGTCCGCAGCCGACAGCATCCGCTCCAGCAGGTCATCAGGCCGCTGATCGACAGGCCTACCGGCGCGGGCCGTGACGATGTCCTGGGTGATCTGCCGCATGGTGGCGATGTCCTCGCGGTAGCGGCGGTTGGTGCCGACCATGAACGGCTGCACCCCCGGTAGGCGCTCGCTGCGCAGCCCCGCCTCGGTCAGCGCGCCCACCATCGCACCGACGAAAGGGTGATGGTTCTCGGAGTAGAACGAGTTGAACCGCACATCGAACGCACACAGCGCGATCGTGTCCAGCGTCAGCCGGGTCATGTCCTCGGCGACGTCGATCTCCACGTCTGGCCCGAAGCGCTCCCAGCGGACCATCATCTGCTCGGCGATGTCGAGCATCTGGCCAAAGTAGTCCTTCATCGCCATCGTCCCGAACGCCGGCATCAACAACCGGTGCGCCTTCCCCCAGTTCGGCTCCTCGTTGTACGCGGTGAACAGCCCGTCACCACCGAAGTCGCGCACCTGATCGATCGCGTAATGGACTTTCTTCGACCACAACGGACTGGAGCACATCTCCGCCACCAGCGCGTGTTCCGAGGCGAAGATCTGCCGCGTGCCCGGCACATCAAGGGCGAACATGCCGCCGTACTTGGCGTGATAGTCCTCAGCGAACTCGATTGAGGTCTCCTGCGAAGCGCCCAGCACCTCGAACAGGTTCCCCACCACCGGCAGGGCGGCAGGGCCGGGGATACGAGGGGTGCCGGTGGCGTTGGGAGGAGTCATCGAAAGGGCCTTCCTGTTCACGATCTATCGGGTCGAACCGTCCATCGCCCCTGGTGGCTGGCTGTGAGCGGGCGCACCCGGTCAGAGGTCGGAGTGCGGCCTGAAGCCCGGCCATGAGTTCGGGCACCGCGTGACGTCTCCCAACACACTAACTTGGCCACTCGCCTAGGTCAACTCGCCACGTCGTGTGCCCAAGGCGTATGATGGGGCTATGGACGATCGAGGAGAGGCGCGTACGCCGCGCAAACAGATCAGCGCTGGCGAGCGTCGAGAGCAGTTGGTGGCCGCCGCGCTGCGGGTGATGAGGCGCGACGGGATCGCTGCGGCGAGCACCCGTGCGATCTGCGCTGAGGCGGGGATGCCGCACGGGGCGTTTCACTACTGCTTCCACTCCAAGAAGGAGCTGTACGCAGCCCTGCTGGCCAGTGACATCGAGATCGACCTGGGGGCCGCCTGGCCGCATATTTCACCCGATGCAAGCCCGTTTGAGAACATCCGCACCTTGCTGCTGGCGTTCTGGTCACAGATCGAGACCGACCCCGACGCGCAGTTGGTCCTGTTCGACCTGGGCAGCTTCGCGCTGCGCGACCCCGAACTCCAGGAGCTGCCACAGCACGAGCACGCCGCCTCCCTGGAGAAAGCCACCGGCTACACCACCCGCCTGGCGGACGAGGCGCGTCTGGACTTCGCCCAGGACGAGCGAGTGCTCGCCGAACTCGTCCTCGACACACTTAACGGAGTCGCCTGGTCCTGGCTGGCCCACCGAGACAACGACCTCGCCCGCCAGAGCCTGGAACGGTTCGCGAGCCTGGCGGCATCGTTCGCACGCACCAGCAGCGAACACACCAGCTAGCGCCACGCGGCACCTCGCCGCACATCACACCAGCAGTCCTGTACGGGCTGCGCACTACCACCAGAACTGTACCGGCACGACGGTTTAGTTTGAGGAAGATACTGAGGAGACTGAACATGAATGAACTGATGACGCCAGCCAGGCGATGGGCCTCGCTGGCTGTGCTGGTGGGAGCGGTGCTGCTGCTGGCCATTGACGCCACGGTGCTGTATCTGGCGGTGCCGTCGCTGACCGCCGACCTGTCCCCGACGGCCTCGCAGGTGCTGTGGATCGGGGACATCTACTCCCTGGCCCTGGCGGGGCTGCTGGTCACGATGGGGAACCTGGCCGACCGGATTGGGCGCAAGAAGCTGCTGCTGATCGGAGCCGCAGCGTTCGGACTCGCCTCCATCCTGGCCGCCTTCGCGCCGACCGCGGAAGTCCTCATCGCCGCACGCCTGCTGCTGGGTGTGGCCGGAGCGACGATCATGCCCTCGACGCTGTCGCTGATCCGCAACATCTTCACCGATCCGATTGAGCGCACCCGTGCGATCGCGATCTGGTCGGCAGCGGCCGCCAGCGGCATCGCACTTGGCCCTCTGGTAGGCGGGGCACTGCTGGAGAACTTCTGGTGGGGCTCGGTGTTCCTGATCAACCTGCCCGTCATGGCACTGGTCATCGGCCTGGGCGCGTGGTTGCTGCCGGAGTCCCGCAACCCCAACCCCGGCCGGTTCGACCTGATCTCCAGCGGCCTGTCGATGCTGGCGATCATCCCGTTCGTGTACACGATCAAGCAGGTCACCGGCGGCAAGTTCGACCTCCTCACCGCAGCGGCGATCATCGCGAGCGTGGTCGGCGGCATCCTGTTCGTGCGCCGTCAGCGCAAGACCGCCTCTCCGATGATCGACGTGGACCTGTTCCGCGTGCCTGCCTTCAGCGGCGCGGTGCTGGTCAACTTCATCTCGGTGTTCGCCCTCAGCGGTGTGCTGTTCTTCTTCTCCCAGTACCTCCAGCTCGCCCGCGGCCTCAGCCCGCTCCAGGCCGGACTCGCGCAGCTACCCGCCGCCCTCTCGGCGATGGCCGCTGTGGCAGTGGTCGGGTTCCTCCTCACCCGTCTCGGTCGCGGCCGGGCGATCGGGGTGGCTCTGATCACCGGCGCGGTCGGGCTTGGGCTGCTGGCCGCATTGGAGAGCAGCGAGCAGTTGGCCTGGGTGCTGCTGGCCGTGGTCCCACTCGGGCTGGGCATCGGTGTCGCCGAGACCCTGTCGGTGGATGCGGTGGTCTCCGCCGTCAAGCCAGCCAAGGCCGGAGCCGCGGCCTCGGTCGCCGAGACCGCCTACGAGCTCGGCGTGGCCCTGGGCATCGCGATCCTCGGCTCGCTGATGAGCGTGTTCTACCGCGGAGGCCTCGACCTGCCGACAGGTGTTCCCGGCGAGGTAGCGGCCCGGGTCGAGGACTCACTCGCCTCGGCGACCGCGGTCCTCGAGCCCGGAAGCCCGGTCCTGGAAGCCGCGCAGCACGCGTTCGTCTCGGCAATGCAGTCCACCACCCTGATCGCCGGGGGAGTGATGGTCCTCGCCGCGATCGTGGCCTTCACCCTCATCCCGAACAACAAGGACGCCGTCACCGCCGACCACTGAAAACCTGACCACAACTGAAATCCTTGAACCGAACCCACGAGAAAGGAGACGCATCATGGCACGGACCGCCGGACGCAGCGCAGACGAGACCAGACAACTCATCCTGACCTCGGCCGCACGCCTGATCGGCCGGCACGGCACCACGGTGCCCGTGACCGACATCGCCGAGGCCGCCGGGGTCTCCAAAGGCGGCCTGCTCTACCACTTCCCGAACAAGGAAACACTGCTGAACGGGGTGGCCACCAACCTGATGACCCAGTTCCGCAGCCACGTCGAGCAGGCCGCGACCGCCGAGCCCGAAGGGGTCCCGGGCAGACTCACCCGCGCCTACATCCGCGTCAGCTTCGCTCACGCCGGGGACCCCAGCGGGCTACGCGACTACATCGCCCTAGCCGCTCACCTGATGTTCGAGCCCGCCCTAGAAGAACTCGCCCAAGCAGACGCCGCGCAGTGGCGCAGCGCGCTCTTCGAAGACGGCCTCGACCCCGCGATCGCTCGCATGGTCATCGCCGCCACCGACGGGTCCAACAGCGCCCCGCTGTGGGGAGCCGTCCTGACCGAGCCCGACCGCACCGCCCTCGAAGCCGACCTGATCGCCCTCACGCAACGTGACGACTCATCCGGCTGACCCACACCATTCACGGAAAGGAAAACCACGCCATGACCAACATCGTCTACCGCCCCTACCAGCCGCAAGACGCCGAGGACATCAAGAAGATCATCAACGAAGCCTTCTACATCCACCGCTACGTCACCGGCCGCCTGGTCCTTGACAGTGCGCTGGAGATCTACCTGCGCGAGCGCCTCCTGGCCAGCACCTGGACCCGCGTCGCGGTCCAGGACGAACGTGTCGTCGGCATCATCATGGGCCAAGTCGACGGGCAGCCACGCCTCGGCGGCCGATTCACCAACCGACTCCTGACCCTGGCGCACACGCTCCGCGCCGGCATCCTCGGCCTGCCCCAGTGGAAGTCGATGCGCCAATACTTCGCCTTCGACCGCGTATACGGTGAGCTGCGCAAGAAAACCCCGAGCCCGCTGACCGACGAACTGACGCTCTTCGCCGTGGACTCCAGCACCCGCGGACTCGGCATCGGCAAGACCCTCTACCGCGACTACCTCGACCACCTCCGCAGCCTCGGACGCAGCGACTTCTACCTCTACACCGACTCCCTGTGCACCTTCCAGTTCTACGAGAAGCAGGGCATGACCCGCACCGCCTCCGAAGACATGAACCTCGTCCTCGACGGCAAACCTGAAGCCCTAGGCGTCTACCTGTACTCGGGCACCGCCACCTAAGACCACGACACGAGCACCGGGCTCCAGGACTTCAAGCCCGGAACCCTCGATGGGACAATGGGTCGCATCGGCCCGTTCCCGCCTACGGCACGCGATCGTCGCCGAACACCGGCAGACCGACCACGCCACCCGACACGAAAGCAGGAGCCGATGGCACGTACACGTTCCCGCGGAGGGTTCTGGGTCGGCGCGGTCGCAGAAATCTGCATCATCGTCGCCAGCCTCGTTTACGTGGTCTCCAGCGAACTCTGGGCGCTGATCGCTTGGGAAGCACTCGCGACCGGTTACCTCGCTATCGGGTTCACCCTCGCCTGGAGCGGCAAACGCCCCTCCCGAGTCTCCCGCGGCGACGTCCGCGCCGTCGCACGATGGTCGTGGGTTCTTCCCCTCATCTCCAGTTTCGCCGGCGTCAACTCCGCCGTGCTCGCCCTGATCGCCCGCGGCGACGGCATCCACAACGACGCCCTGCTCGGCGTCGCCGCATCCATCGGTGTCGTCCTGTCCTGGACACTCCTGCACACCGGCTTCGCGCAGATGTATGAAGCCACCGACATCGCCTCAGACCAAGACGCCATCACCTTCCCCGGCAACGACCGCCCCGTCTTCCTCAACTACCTCTACTTCTCCTTCACCATCGGAACATCCTTCGCCACCTCAGACGCCACACTCAAAACCCTCCCCGCTCGACGACTCGTCCTCATCCACGGCGTGGTCTCCTTCTTCTACAACGCCCTTGTCGTCGCCGTCGCATTCCAAGTCCTCCAACACGCCGTGGCTTCCTAACACCTAACGTGGCAATGCTTCGTGGCGCTCTCCTGTCGCTGTCATATGCTGCTCGTTCGCTGGGAGCGCGTCAACGGCCTCGGGATGGTTGTCGAGCGTGATGCCGGAGAAGCTCATCGGGAGGCCCTGTGCGGTCCAAAGTGAGGCGCGGTCCATGAGTTGCGCATGCACATGCGGCTCGCTGGTGTTGCCAGAGTTCCCGCAGCCTCCGATGACCGTGCCAGCAGTCACCCGGTCACCGACCTTCACGGTCAGCGATCCCTGCTGCAGATGTGCGACAGTCGCGTATGCGCCATCGCCACTGCGGATGGTGACGTGATTTCCGATGACGAACCCTGGCCCGCCGATTTCGCGGATCATGCCCTCGATCATCATGTAGACGATGCCCCAACCGTTGGAGCGGGCCCGGTGATCCCTGCGCCATCCTGAAGCGCGTACGACCTCCCCGTCGACCATCGCGAATACGGGCTCACCGAACGCAGGATACGCACTCGGTAGCCGCATCATCGCGCCACCGAACTCCGGGCGCGGTTCAGCCACCGGGTCGGCGACAATATCGATGGCATAAGCCTGCCCATAGGCCCTCACACCGTGGCTAGGAACCTTCGAGGCTGGACTATTCATCCCCAACCACCGGCCTCGCACTGGTGGCTCGACCACCCGGACCGGAGAGTCCGGGAGTAGTCGCGGTGCCAGGAACACCAGCATCAGACAGAGACCGGCAAGTGCGAGAGCGGCGAACACAGCAGCGAGCCACACCTCACGAACACCTCCGGCACTCATGAAGCGCCCCAAGACTGCGTTGCCGATGAGGACCACTGCCGCGAGGTAGTAGAGCGGGATTCGCACGCGGTACAGCGCCAGCACTGCTCGTTTCATCGCCCCGCCCCCACCAGGCAGGCCAGCAGCGGCACGATCCGCGCCGCGGGCACCTCGTAATTCCCGCGACCGCTCTGCTTGACCCAGCCCGCTGCGACAAGCTGCCGGAGATGGTGGTGCAGCTGTCCGGTCGTGCCGAGAGACGCAACCTCGGCAAGATCAGCCGTCGCGTGCGTGCCCGAGAGGATATGGCGCAGCAGTTCCAGTCGCACAGGATGCCCGAGCGCAGAGAATGCCGCGGCTTGATCGGACCACTCCGTCTCCCAAATACCCGCGGTGCCCGCGGCCTGCTGCCACGCTACCGGCGTACCATCCGGCAGTTTGAGCGAACCCACCAGCATGACCGCCCCCTCGACTGTCGAGGGGTGATCGTTCAGCTGGGACTGTAAGCCCGTCAAAGCCCAGAACTGCTCCTCATCCAGGATTGGTGAAGAATCACGCGCCCGATCGGGGCTTTCGGCCATCGCTTCCAACCGTGCCATGCGCTCGGACAGCGCCTCCAGCTCCGCTCTCAAATCCTCACCAGGCTTGATCATAAGCACGATAGTACGCTATATCGTTCTTCCGTACTAACTCTGGAACTCCTCTCTCACTTGCCGCATCCCTTCGACGAAGCGAGTCAGTGCCACCGCTCGCCGTCGTTGTCGTCACGCGGCTCAGGCACTCAGAGGGCGAGAGCGGAACGTATCCGGTCAGCCCAGCCCCGGCTACGACTCCCAGCGCTAGGGCCTCCGCGCTCCCGCTCCCTTGACCGCCCCTCAGATTCCCCCACACGTCTGGCACTAAGAGTGCGAGCCGCGCGCTGCGCGCGCACCTAACCCCCGAGATCGCCCCTGATGTGACGGTCTCGGGGAGGGGCCGTCGTGGTGATGACCATCCGTGTCATGTCGTCCGGCAAGGGCTACGAGTACCTGCTGAAATCGGTCGTCGTCGGCGACGGCGACCGGGAGATGAGCAGCCCGCTGACCCGGTACTACACCGAGTCCGGCTGCCCGCCCGGAACCTGGGTCGGCACCGGCCTGATGAGCCTCGACGACGGGCGCACCCCGGCGCTGGCCGAGGGCGACACGGTGACTGAGGAACACCTGGCCCGACTGCTCGGTGACGGCATCCATCCGGTCACTGGCGGTAAGCTCGGCAAGAGGTTCCCCTCGTTGCAACCCCCACGCGAGCGGATTGCGGCGCGCGTTGCACGCCTCGACCCCGGCTTGCGTGGCGCGGCGCGGGCCGAGGCTGTGGAGCGCATCCGTGAGGGAGAGGTTGCGAAGAAGCCTCGCACCGCCGTTGCAGGGTTCGACTTGACGTTCTCCCCACCGAAGTCGGTCAGCGCGATCTGGGGCGTGGCCGACGCGGGCACGCAAGCCCTGATTGCGCAGGCGCATCACGCCGCGATGCGCGACACGATCGCGTTGCTGGAACAGCGGGTCGCTGCAACCCGCGTCGGTGCGGGCGGTATCGCGCAGATGCCGATCGTGGGCGTGATCGCCACCGCGTTCGACCACTACGACTCCCGAGCCGCCGACCCGCAACTACACACGCACGTCGTGGTGTCAAACAAGGTGCAGGGCGTAGATGGGCGCTGGCGCACCCTCGACTCCCGCCGACTGCACAAGGCCGCTGTCGCTCTCTCGGAGTCGTACAACGCCTTCCTCACCGATCACACCGCGCGGCTGCTCGGCGTGACGTGGGTGCCCGTCGACCGGGGCAAAGACCGCAACACCGGATGGGAGATCGAAGGCGTACCGGCGGCGCTGATCGCGGAGTTCTCCCGACGCACCACCGGCGGCAGCGACGGCGGGGCGGGCATCGAGCAGGTCAAGAACCGGCTGATCGAGCAGTACGTCGCCGAGCACGGCAGGCAACCCTCAGCGGCGACGATTGCGAAGCTCCGGCAACAGGCGACCTTGGAGACGCGACCAGAGAAAGAACTGCACTCGCTGGCCGACCTCACCACCGACTGGCGGGCGCGTGCCGAGGTCGTGCTCGGCGAGGACGCACCCACCTGGGCGCAGCACCTGCTCGACCGGGGTGCGACCGAAGCCCGGCTGCGCGCGGACGATCTCGGGCTGGAGCAGATCGAGGATCTCGCCTCGGTGGTGCTGATGAGCGTGGCGAACCGGCGCGCAACCTGGGGGCGCTTCAACCTGCACGCCGAGACCATGCGGCAGATCATGGGCGTCCGGTTCGCAACCACCGACGACCGTCTCCAGGTGCTCGACCAGATCGTCGCGCACGCCGAAGCCGAATCGCTGCGGCTCACCCCCGACTACCACCGCGCCCTACCCGCCCACTACGTCGAGAGCGAGGGCAACAGGTTCCAGCCGGTCGATCAGATCGCGTACTCCAGCCAAGACATCCTCGACGCCGAGCAGCGCCTACTCGCACACAGCCAGCGCACCGGCGGGCCAGCATTGACGGCGCGGCTCGTCGCGCGGCATACCTCTCGCAAGATCAGGGGCGTTCGGCTCGACCCCGACCAGGCCGTCGCTATCACCCGCATCGCCCGTTCCGGGCTGAGCCTCGATCTGCTGGTCGGCCCCGCTGGTTCCGGCAAGACCACCGCGCTACGCGCTCTGCACCGGGCATGGACAGCCGCGTACGGACGCGACTCGGTGATCGGCCTCGCGCCGTCGGCAGCTGCCGCCGAAGTGCTCGGCGACTCCCTCGGCGTGCGAGCAGAGAACACCGCGAAGTTCCTCTACGAACACCATCACGGACGCTGGAACCTCGAAGCCGGGCAGCTCGTGCTTGTGGACGAGTCCTCGCTTGCCGGAACCCTCGCGCTCGATCGCATCGCCGAGCACGCCACCGAAGTCGGAGCCAAGGTCGTCCTCATCGGCGATTGGGCGCAACTGAGCGCGGTCGAGACAGGCGGGGCGTTCGGGATGCTCGTGCGACACCGTCAGAGCGTTCCCGAACTCACCGATGTGCGCCGCTTCGCCAACGATTGGGAGAAGAGCGCCAGCCTCGGCCTGCGACACGGACGCACCGATGCGCTCGACGAGTACCAGGAGCGCGGCAGGCTGGCGGACGGTGACGCCGAGGCCATGCTCAATGCGATCTACGAAGCATGGCGCAGCGACCGCGACGCGGGCCTGCGCACGCTGATGATTGCGGGCACCGGCGAGATGGTCGCCCAACTCAACGAGCGCGCCCGCGCCGACCTCATCGAGACCGGGCAGGTTGAGGCCGACGGTCTGCGTCTGCACGACGGCACCACCGCAGGCGTCGGCGATCTCGTCGTCACCCGGCTCAACGACCGCCGCCTGTCCACCGGCAGGGCATGGGTCAAGAACGGTGATCGCTGGCAAGTCACGCACCGCTACGACGACGGCTCGCTCGCTGTGCGGCGGCTGGGGCGCGGCGACAAGCCCCACGGCAAGGCACTCGTGTTGCCTGCGAAGTACGTGCGCGAGGAACTCGAACTCGGCTACGCCTCCACCGTCCACCGTGCCCAGGGAGCCAGCGTGGATACCGCGCACGCGCTCGTTGACCCCGAAGTCTCGTCGCGGGAGTTGTTCTACGTGGCGATGACGCGCGGTAAGCACCGCAACCACGCCTACGTGATCGTGCCTGACCCGCACGAGGTCGAGCCGCATCTCGACCAGCCGAAGCCGCTGACCCTGATCGACCGGCTTGCCAAGGTGCTTGCGCGCAGCGACGCCGACCTCTCCGCGACCGAGACGCTGACGCTCGAGGTAGACCGTCACGCCTCGCTGTCCACGCTGCTCGCCGAGTACGACGTGCTCGCCCGCGAAGCGCAGATCGACCGCTGGGCCGCGCTGCTCGACATCGCGCCGTTCCCCGAGAACGTGGCCGACGACGTGTTCACCAGCCCCTACTACGAGCGCTTGGAGAGCGCACTCGCACGTCACGAGGCAGCCGGCCACCTTGCAGCCGTCGCGCTCACCGCGCTCGCACCGAGACTCACGCCCGGCGAAGACCAGGCCGACCCCGCCGCGCAGCTGGCCGACATGCTCGACCAAGCCACTCAGAAGCTCCGGCCCGGCAAACGAACCACAGTACGAGTTGCCGGACTCATCTCCACGCCTGCCGAGCCGATCGCAGACGACATGCAGACCGCGCTCACCGAGCGGCAGGCGCTGATCGAGGCTGCCGCGCGCGGACTCCTGCACGACGCCCAAGAAGCGGGAGCCGAATGGGTGGCGCGGCTCGGCCAGCCGAGTTCACGACCCGAAGCGCGAGAGCGGTGGGAAGCACACGCCGCCACGGTCGCGCTGTACCGCTACCAATACGACGTCAGCGGCCCGGCACCGCTGGGCGACCCGAACATCGTGCGTGGCCCTGACCAAGCGGCCGAGTACCGAGCCGGTCAGCATGCGTTGCGGCACATCAAGGCGAGTGCTCAACACGATGATCACAGAGGACCTCAGTCGACCGTCGGCAACACACCACGACGTGGACTCTGACCCGCGACCTCATCAGGCGCGCGACGACACGCCACGCGGAGAACCACTCGGTGACGACGTTGTGGCGGGTGGAAAACTGCTCCGCCGGGCGTGTCACCACGGAACCGACTACGCGGGAGGACGCCGGAAGATACCCTATGTAGCATGGGTACCGCGTACGACTTCCTCAGCTCTCATCTGAAGACGATGGCTGCGCCGTACCTGTTTATCGGCTCGGGGATTTCAAGACGGTATGCTGATCTGCCCGATTGGGAAGGTCTCCTCAGACACTTTGCTGCATTTACTAGCCACCCGTATGAGTACTACCGTGGCCTCGCTTCAGGCGATCTTCCTAAGACTGCCTCACTGCTGGCCAATGAGTTTTACTCGGTGTGGTGGTCCGATAAGCGATTCTCAGATTCGAGAGACAGGTATGGTCCTGAGGTTACTGATCCCTCATCAGCGCTAAAGATCGAAGTGGCAAGGTATTTCGAAGAAGCGATTGAAGGATTCGAGCCGACGGCCGAGCACGCTTCCGAGTTCTCGCTCCTGCAGAGCGCAAACGTCGAAGGAGTGATAACGACCAACTTCGACAGGCTGATGTCCGTTGTTTACCCTGACTACACCGTCTTTACTGGCCAAGATGAGTTGCTGTTTGCCGATCCACAAGGTATCGCGGAAATCTACATGATTCACGGGTCCTCGCAGCAGCCGCGTTCACTCGTTCTGACGGGGGAGGACTACGAGGACTTTCAAGAGCGAGATGCGTACCTTGCCGCCAAGCTGATGACCTTCTTCGTCGAGCACCCGATCGTTTTCCTTGGCTACAGCCTGAGTGACAACAACGTACTTGAGATACTTCGTTCGCTGGTGAAGGCGATGCGTGGCACCAACGCGAGCAAGCTTAAGGAGCGCCTACTTTTCGTCAACTGGGACTCGGAAGCTTCCCCAGAGATTCGCTCTCGAACTGTGCAGATCGAAGGTGGTCAAATCGAGGCATTTGAGATTGTTGTCCCCGACTTCATCGACGTCTTTCGAGCGCTAGGAATCAAGGAGAGGGCGCTTCCGGCTCGTGTTCTACGTCAGCTCAAGAATCAGATTTACGAACTGGTGAAGAGCAACGATCCTGACGGTCGACTCGTGCAGGTTTCCGACATTGAGTCAGCTTCGGATCAACTCGACGTGGTGTTCGGTGTTGGTGCCAAGATGACTGTTAAAGGGATCATTGGCCTATCTCGCTGGGACCTCGTTGATGATGTGCTTGGTTCGCCAGACCGTGGGCTTCCCAGTGACCAGGTGATATCGGAGGCGTTCGGGAGTTCCTTCGCTAGCAACTGGTATGTGCCCTACTGGAAGCATCTCCGGCAAGGTGGATTCCTTGACGAGGCGGGGAGCTTGCTGCCGCAGCTTGAGGTCCCATCCAAGATTCATTCCTATATATCCCGAGAAACCAAGAACCTGGGAAAACGCTCTCTCCCGGATGGTGTGACCTTTCAAGACGTGCTCGATCGCGAAGGAGAGGACTGGATTCTTGGCCACCCTTGGTCGTTGCTCGACGAGACCCGCGACGGTGAGGGCTTGCGAGAGTACCTGAACAACAACCGAAGCTATCGTCAGCAGTCCTACTACCTCACGCAGTACGCCAAGTTGGCCGTGACTCTCGACTGGCTGATGTACGGACCCCCGAACGAGGCCAAATCATGAGCGTTGTAGAGAGCCAGGCGGCAGCGGCTTCGGCATTGCTTTCGGCTCCCGTTCTCCGCTCAGCGATGCGAGACGGCCCGGCATCGAAGTTGGCGAATCGCACCATTTCAAGTCTTGTTGAGAGTGGTCTAGCCATTGGCGCATCCACCGTTCGAACACTGATCTGGCGTTGCGACCGATGGCTTTCGCGCCACTACCGTAACGATCTCGTCTACCGTAGAGCCGTTCTCGGTCAGATGATCCCGTGGAGCGACGGCATCCTTCTGCCGGAGTTCAGGGTCGGCCGCTCCATCGTCGACTTCTTGGCCGTGACAGACTCGTTGCACGCCGTCGAGATCAAGAGCGACCTCGACAACACTTCCCGACTCGATAGCCAACTACACGATTACCGGAAAATTGCACCCTTGGTGTCTGTTATGGCATCAAAGCGCGTAGTGGAACGACTGCTCGCTGCCCGGGAGTTCGAGACTGTTGGTCTTCACTGGCTTAATGTGAACGGTCGCGTGGAGACTGTCCGCAACGCGGAGTTTAGCCGTGAATACCTTGACTCAGAGGTCTTAATGCGGTCACTTCGTCGCGCAGAGTATCTCAGAGTCCTGTCTGCTCTTGGCTCTACTGTTCCCGATCTCCCGAACACGCGGGTGTTCTCATACGCACTAGCAGCTTCCCGAGATCTGGACCCGCTGATTTTCCACAACGCGGTAGCCGATCAGCTGAGAGCGCGGAAGCCGCGGGCTGGCCGTACATTGATCGCTAAATTGCCCGAACCGGTGCGGCCCGCCGTTTTAAAGCTTGATCCGACGAGACAGCAGATATCCAGTCTTCAAGATTGGATGAACCAGGAGGTGGCAAATGTATATGCCTAGGCTGAGGGCACGACAGCATGAGGTCTTCGCCGTGCGTAACTGCGCCTCAAGTTTTGCTGCATCTTCGCGTGTCGTACCGGTTCTCGAGCCGGTGGCCGCGCCAAACGACCTCTTCACGCGGAGGTTGGGAGCGATAGCCGACGAGGGAGGCAGTTGTGACCTCGTCCTTAACCCCTCGGTTGGTGACCTACGTTCGAAGGGTAGTTGGAGAGGGCTTGGCGACTACTACCTTGAGAATGATCTTCTCAAGCACCACGGACTTGCGGTCCTCTCCAATGCTGACGCTGATCACGCGGCGATGTCACGTTGGATCAGTGAGGCCAGGGGTGCTGGACACGAGTTCACACTCGACATCGTTCATGAACTGGATCTCTCCGTGACCCTACAAGGTGCGACGTATCACGGAGTTCGATGGAACATTGCCGAAGATCGGACGGTCCCGGCGTCATATGGTCTTCCCCTCGGAGGCCTTCCGGTGGTTTGGGCGAATGACCCGTTTCCTGCTTTGCCGCGCAATCGAGAGTACGTCGGCCGTGAAGAGGGGATCTTCAGCACTCGCGTTGCCGGCTACAAGAGCGCAGGCTACCTCGGCGTCAGCGATTTCCTCACGCTTGGAAGGGGATTTCAATCCGGCGGCGGGCCTGCCTATGCGGTGGTTATCCACTTCACATATGAATCCGGTGATGTTGTCCGCCTGAAGCACTTCTGCTCTGACAGCAACGAGACTCAGGATGACCCGGCTGGGAAGTTCTTCGAGGCCCTTGAGAAGCTCATCGACTTCGTTGACGAAAGGTCGCTCCCAACAAACCTAGGAATCGACGGGTTCCGCGATCTGTATCAGCGTCAGCACTTTCCCGGGCTTGGCAAGGTCAAGGAGTTGTCGATCATGAATCACATGTTGGTCATGCAGGACGCAATTATCTAGATTTCGTGTCGGTATGACTCCAGTCGGAGAGGGCACGGAGATACGAGCGGACGACTTTGCACGAGGATCCCAGCCTTCCTAACTAGAAGTGAGACATCACTTCAGTCATCAGACTGTGATTCGTCGGCTCGCTTGACGACGCCCTTGGCGACCGGCTTTAGAGGTCTCCAGTCGATGCCGCTGCCTCGCCAGTAGCGGTCGCATTCCGCCTCGATCTCAGACTTCAGTTCGTCCAGTTGCGCGTAGTTCGCTTGCTCAGACTTGGACAGACCTGGACCCTTCATCTGTTCTCTGTACGCATCGAGCTTCTCTTGAATTCGGCGCAAGGCTATACCAGCAGCGCTAGTAAAACCCCTTATGTGGCCGTCATCACGATGATCGCTTAATACCTGTCGAGCAGACTCCTGCGCAGTATCTCGCAGGAACTCACCTGCCTTTTGAAAGTGACTATTCATCGCACTCCTTCCTCGATTCTGCTAGCCGGGCGAGGCTGGCAGCGTACGTCAACTTGCCTTCGTCGCACCGATGCCGCTGGCGAACGCCGTCGCGGTTCAAAACGGAGTCTCGGCGTTCGTGGACCACGGACTGGTTGGCGTTGGCGGCAACGCACCTTCTGGGAGCGGTAGGTTTGCGACGACGTAGAGGTTCAAGATGTCGTCGCGATCCATGAACATGATCTGGCTGCGCTTGTGGGCGTCGAGTGCGTTGCCGAGCCAGTTGCGCGCCGCCTTGGTGATCTCGCCGCCCGCCACGATGAAGGCATGATCGACCAGGACGCGACGATTGGTCTCGGGGTCAAAGATCTCGTGCGCCAGCATCATGAGCGCCTGGTTGTGGATCTCAGCCATGTTGGCGTTACCCGTCTTGGTTGCCCCCGAAGCGTCGAGCTTGCCCTTCTTCGCCTGGATTCCGAAGTAGAGAATGTGCTGCGTCGGCAAGGTGTATCGCATCCAAATGTCCTTGCCGTACTCCAGAGCCTTATCCTTGTGCCCGGCAGCCGTGATGCGGTGGTAGCCAAGCTGTCTGAACATCGGGAGTAGCACCTCCTCGATGAGGTCATCCTCGCTGCACTCGTTGAGGTACGCCGTCAGGAGTTGCCGCCGTTCCAGCTCAGCCTTGCTGAAGGGTCGGTGGGGGTTGGTGGCAAGGATGGTCACGGTCTGGGTGCCGACATGACGCAGATAGCAGTGGTTGTCTTCGCCATAGAATGCCTCGAAACCTTCGCGGCCAAGGACCTCGTTGAGTTGCGCGAGCGCCCGAGGACGGTCTGACCCTTCGTTGAGACGATCGGCCGGGCTCATCAGCTGATCGATGAGGCGACAGAAGATCTCTGGCGGGCGGTTGGGTCCGTCGTGCGGTTCGGCCAGCATCTGTTCCAGCACATCTGCCACCCAGCGGTGGCGAGTGGAACCGTCATGCTGGTACTCAGTCTCCAGCTCTTGGAAGAACGAGGTGATGTACATGCTGGACCGGTAGGGGAAGTACTTGGCTTCGTCCTCATTTTCCGCGTCGTCACGGCCCGTGTTGCCCACGATGAGGTCAGCAAGAGCTTCGAGGTTGCGGCGCTTAAACTTCACGGTGCCATTATCGCAAGTGAAGCCGACAGGCCTCCGGACTCAGCAACGCTCGTGTGCCGCAGCTCGTGCACGGTCACCTCGGAGTGTGCAGCACAAGGGGACGTCAGAACAAGTCTCTCGTGTGCGTCCAGACGGTCATCCGATGCACGTTGAACCGCTGACAGATCGAGACCACGCTCTCACCGTTCGCGCGGGCTGTTCGGATAGCGTCCACTTGGCTCTCCGTGAGGGGTGTTCTAGCTCGTCTCCTAGGGTTCACGACGACTCCCGGCTCATCGTCAGCTGCGCCGTCCGGCTGGTCGCCGAGCACGAGCTTCGCCTGATTCCACGCGGAACTCAGCCGCTCCAATCGCTGCCAGGTGTTCGGTTTGAGTCCACCCGCGTCCACAGGATGAAGAAGCCCCTGGCACCTGCCGGGGGCTTCTTTCCTTCGGTCACCGTTTCAGTCGAGATCGATCTCGTAGTGGATCATGCCCGACCGCGACGCGACACGATCGTAGAGGCCCCGCGCCGTGGTGTTCGACTCCGCTGTGAGCCAGTAGAGCTTGGACGACCCGTGCTGCTCCGCCCATGCGCGCACGTGAGTGATCAGCGCCCTGCCGACACCACCGCCGCGCACGTCTGGCGCGACGAAGAGATCTTCCAGATAGCAGTAGTCCGTGATCGTCCAGGTGCCGGCGTGCGTCAGCCAGTGGACGATGCCGACCGCGACGCCGTTGTCATCGCGGGCGATCGCACCACGGATCCCCGATCCGCGGTCGACGAGTCTCCTGAAGGTCGCCGCCGTGGTCGCGTCATCGAGGTCGGTCTCATAGAAGGACAGGTACCCCTTCCAGAGCACCTCCCATTCGGGGCGGTCCTCGGCAGTGATCGCAGCGATCGTCGTCATGAGTCGAGAGTAGCGAGTGCGCGCACCGGCTTCATTCGGCGGGTCGAAGCTCCCGGAGGATCGTGGCGTGCCGCACGAGGAATGTCCTTTCGTCGAGCTTCTTGCGGCGCAGCCAGCCCGTGACCTCGTCATTGTGCTTGCTCGCATTGCAGGAGGCGCACGCCGGAACCACGTTCTCGAGCGTGTAGCGGCCGCCGCGGGACACGGGTTGGATGCAGTCGCGCTGCAGAGCGGCGCCGTCTCCCCCGCAGTACGCGCACCCGCCCCAGGCGTCCGTCAGGGCGTACCACTGCTCATCGGTGAGGTCGTTGTCCACGCGCGCGAGGCGATTCTGTCGACGTCGGGCGTAGCGCGCGCGGGTCGCCGGCGACGCATTGGCGGACGATACCTTGCGACGGCGCTGCATATCCGGGTGCGTCTCAGTCGGAGCCGACCGAAGTCAGCCCGTGCGGTGCGACGTTCAGTCGCTGGCCACCCTCGGCCGTCACGACGACGATGTCCTCGATGCGGGCACCCCATTCGCCGGCGAAGTAGATACCAGGTTCGATGCTGAAGGCCATGCCCTCGCGGAGCACCAGATCGTTGCCAGGCGCGATGTACGGCTCTTCGTGCACCGAGACTCCGATTCCGTGGCCGGTGCGGTGCAGGAACGCCTCCCCGAGGCCCGCCTCGTCGAGAACGGTTCGCGCTGCGGCATCCACTTCGGAGGCGGTGGCTCCGGGGCGCACGGCATCGACCGCAGCCTGCTGCGCGCGCACCAGCACTCCGATGCGCTCAGCTGCGGCGGGGTCGGGGGTTCCGACCACGTATGTCCTGGTGCTGTCGGAGTTGTAGCCGCTCGGGACAGCCCCACCGATGTCGACCACGACCACGTCGCCTTCTTCGATCACGCGGTCCGAGACCTCGTGGTGAGGGTCCGCACCATTCGGGCCCGATCCGACGATCACGAACTCCACCGTGCGGTGCCCTTCGGCGACGATCGCCTCGGCGATGTCGGCAGCCACCTCGCGTTCGGTGCGTCCGGCACGAAGCCACTCAGGCACGCGCCGGTGCACCGCGTCGATGGCGTCTCCGGCACGGCGCAGCTCTCTGATCTCCTCGGCATCCTTGATCATGCGGCTCTCGCGCAGCACCGGTGTGGCGAGCTCGAGGCGCACACCCAGGCGCTCACCGATCGGGATGACGTGCAGGGCGGGGAGGGCGTCGGACACACCGACGCGTGCCACCGCACCCGCTGCCTCGCCGACCAGGGCGTAGGGATCCTCTCCGTCCACCCAGTCCGCGACGCGGATGCCGAGCTCACCGGCGGCCGTGGTTCGCAGCTTGGCGAGTTCCATCCGCGGCACCACCACCGTGGGCGTGACTCCGGGACCGAGAACGAGTGCGGTGAGCCGCTCGATGGTGTCGCCCTCCACGCCCAGCAGGTACTGCAGGTCGGGTCCGGGACCCACGATGACGGCATCGATTCCCGCTTCAGCCGCGAGCGTTGCGGCGTCGGCGAGGCGGGCGGCGTACACGGATGCGGGGAAGGGCAGAGTGCTCACGGCTCAACGGTACTGCCCGAGCGGCCTCGGGGCAGCAGGGTGTCGTCAGCTGATCGCCTGTCGGATGCGTTCGCCCAGGAACTCGAGGTCGGCCTTCGTGAGGTCGGTCACGGCATAGGCGGTCGGCCACACGGTTCCGTCGTCGAGGTTCGAGATCGGTTCGAACCCGAACGTTCCGTAGCGGACCTTGAACTTGCTGGCCGGCTGGAAGAAGCAGAGCACCTTGCCGTCGCGACCCCACGCCGGCATCCCGTAGTAGGTGCGGGGGACCAGGTCGGGGGCGACCTCGGAGACCAGGTCATGCAGCTTCTTCGCCAGGGCCTGGTCTTCGGGTGTGAGCTTCTCGATCGCCTCCTTGATGTCGGCCTCCCCCGCGGCGCGGAGCTCCTCCGGGGACTTCTTCGCCCTGGAGCGGCGCGTGCGCGCTTCCTTCGCGGCAGCCTGCATGGCCTCGCGTTCCTCGGCGCTGAAGTTCTTCTCTTTCTCGGCCATGATCGGTCCTCTCCTGGTGCTGTCCGTTGTGGAGATCACATTACGGAGGCCGGAGGACCGAGCGCTTCTCGATTCCTGATCGATCGGAGCGGACCGTCGGTTTCCGGAGCGTGACGCACGGTCATCGACCCCCTTCGCTGACGGATAGTGTGTGTCCATGGACCTGCGTGTCGCGGCGTACGCGGTCGTCACCGATGACGACGGACGGCTGCTGTTGGCGCGCTGGACGGAGGGTCGTCGCGTCGCGTGGACGATGCCCGGGGGTGGGCTCGAGCCGGGTGAATCTCCGGAAGACGCCGTACGTCGAGAGCTCCGCGAGGAGACCGGCTACACGGTCAAGGTCGGCGAGCTCCTCGGCATCCATTCCCGTGTGATTCCCGCGGGTCGTCGAGTGCAGAAGGCAGCAGAACCGCTGCACACGCTGCGCATCGTCTACCGAGCCGAGGTCACCGGTGGCAAGCTGCGCTTCGAGACCGGCGGTTCGACCGACATGGCCGAGTGGTTTCCGGTGAAGGCGGTGGCCGAGCTGCAGCGGGTGCGGCTGGTCGACATCGCCATGCGGATGGCCGGGATCCTCTGAACCGACCGAGTCCCGGCCGGGGTCAGCGCTCTTCGGGAACGGAGATGTCTGCGACGGTCGCCCCGTAGGCGGCGATCAGGTCGTCTGCGTCGACGAACAGACTGTATCCGTGGGCCCCCGCACCCATGGCGATGCGCTGACCGACTATGGACTCGTCGGCGTAGATCGGCCAGTCGGTGGTGCTGCCGATCGGGACGATGGTGCCGCGCTCGTAGCCTGTCGCCGCGAGAGCCAACTCCGCTTCCGGAAGCCGAAGCTTGTTCACTCCGACCAGGGCGCGGAGCTTCGGCCAGGAGATCGAGCGTCCGCCCGGTATCAGCGCGAACAGGAACGTGTCGTCGGAGCGCTTCACGACGAGTGTCTTGACGATGCCCGACGGCGGGATGCCGAGGAGCTCGGCTGCCTCGAACAGGCTGCCTGCCGCCGGGCGCTCACGGATCTCGATCTCGAGACCGCGGGCTGCGGCCGCTTCACGCACCCGCGCATGCCGATCGCCTCCGTCACCCGGGGCGACGGAGGCGATATCGGACGGGGTCACGCGTCGGGTGCGGCGAGCGGGTCGTCCGCGACCCAGAGCTCGTCGTCGGCGCGCAGTGCCTGCCAAGCGGCGTAGAGAACGCCGACGGCCGCGGCCGCGCCGAGGACGATAGCGATGACGGAGCCGAGACCCGGGCCCGACTTCTGCTTCTTCCCGAAAGCACCGCGGGGTGCCGGGACGGCCACACCGTGACGCTTCGCGTTGGCGACATCCCAGGCGGTGAGGGCGGAACCGACGACTCCGCCCACGATCGGGACGACCTTGTCGTCGACGACGTGCTTGCCGATCTTGACGCCACGGTCGACGACCGGGGCGACGCGACGGTTGTACGTGTCCTGGATGACCGGGACGACCTGCTCACGATTGAGGCTGCCGAGCTGACGTCCGGCCTCCCGGGCGACATCGGCGGCGTGACCGACGAGCACCTGCTGGTTCTCCCAGAGCTGGTTCGCTTCCTTCTGAAGACGACGCAGTTCCTTCTTCCGCTTGCGGCTGAGGCTCACGATGCTCTCCTGTCCATTGGAGTACGGGTTCCCCATCTTGCCACGACAGGCTGGAAGCCGGGAGGGAATCGCCCGACCCTTGCTTCTTCGCCTGATCAGGGGTACAGACCTCGGCCAACTCACCGGAAGCTCTGCGAGAATGAAGGCATGGCTCACGCTTCTCATGTCGCAACCCTGCACACCAACCACGGTGACATCGTCATCAACCTCTTCGGCGATCACGCACCGAAGACGGTCAAGAACTTCGTCGGCCTCGCCGACGGCACCCAGGAGTGGACCGACCCCGCCACCGGCAAGCCCGGCGACGGACCCCTCTACAAGGACGTCATCTTCCACCGCATCATCCCGAACTTCATGATCCAGGGCGGCGACCCGCTCGGACAGGGCGTCGGCGGCCCCGGCTACAACTTCGACGACGAGATCAACATGGAGCTCGACTTCAACAAGCCGTACATCCTCGCGATGGCCAACGCCGGCCTGCGTCGCAACGCCATCACCGGCAAGCCCGAGGGCACCAACGGTTCGCAGTTCTTCATCACGACGGACCCCACCCCGTGGCTGCAGGGCAAGCACACGATCTTCGGCGAGGTCGCCGATGACGCTTCCCGCGCAGTCGTCGACGCGATCGGCGCCGTGCAGACCGGCCCGGGCGACCGTCCGGTCGAGCCAGTCGTGCTGCAGTCGATCGACATCGTCGCGGCCTGACGACAGCTGCGGCCGATCCGGATGACCACGCCAGAGTTCACGAGCAATCGCGACAACTTCTGTTACCGCCATCCGGATCGGCAGAGCTTCGTGCTCTGCCAGCGGTGCATGCGCACCATCTGCCCCGAGTGCCAGACGCAGGCGGCTGTCGGCGTCATCTGTCCCGAGTGCATGAACGCGGACAAGAAGAACCGCACCCCCGCTCAGAAGAAGGCGGCCCGGCGCTGGGGCGGCAACGGCGCGACCATGGCGATGGCCCGCAGCGGCAAGCCGGTCGTCACCTACGCTCTCCTCGCCGTCACGTCGTTCATCGGACTGCTGCAGCTGATCCCCGGCATCGGCGAGCAGATCACCGGGCAGATGCTCTTCGCGGCCCCGTATCTGTACCCGAACCTCTCGCCGCTGCCATTCGAGCCCTGGCGACTGCTCACCGCCGTCTTCGCCCACGGCAGCTTCATCCACCTCGCCCTCAACATGCTCGCGTTGTGGATGCTCGGACAGAGCCTCGAGCCCATGCTCGGCCGCGTCCGGTTCCTCGCCCTATACCTCATCAGCGGTCTCGGCGGCTCGGTCATGGTGGCGGTGCTCGCCCCGCTGACCTCCACGGTCGGGGCCTCGGGAGCGATCTTCGGCATGATGGCAGCTCTGCTCATCGTCGGCCGGCACCTCGGCGCCAATGTCACCGGGCTTCTCGTCATCCTCGGCATCAACTTCGTCTACGGCCTGGTCTTCGGGGGTGGACGGATCTCCTGGCAGGCGCACCTCGGCGGAGTCGTCATCGGCGCCCTGGTCGCCCTGATTCTGGTGAAGACGAAGCGCCGAGACCAGCGAACCCTGCAGATCGTTCTGCTGTCCGCGCTGGTCGTCCTGTTGATCGTCGTCGTCGCCTTCGTGCCGCCGCTCATCCTTTTGTCCTGATCCCGAGTTGTTAACAGGGTTGTTAACCCCTGTGAATAACACCGGTGTAATTCTCCCCAGGCTGTGGATGGACCTGTGGATAACTTTCGCTCTGGCTGGACTTGTGGGCGGGCATCTCCGGGGGACGGTCGTAGGCGGATTCCCTTCGTTCGCAGAACGGGCTCCCTCCCGATGCTCACTCCGGGAACCCGCCTACGACCTTCGGTGGCGTTGCTGCTGTACACCGGAGCGGAGTGGAATCCGGGATGGGTATGAGAAAGGCCCCCTCGCGATGCGAGGGGGCCTTTCTGGAAGAAGTGGAGGCGTCAGCGCCAGCGAGTGGTCATCAGGAAGCCGATCAGCGCGATGCCGAGGCCGATCGCCAGGTTCCAGTTCGACAGCCCCGGGATCGGGTACTGCATGCCGGAGATGTAGAAGACAAGGATCCACACGAGCCCCAGGAGCATGAAGCCGATCATCACCGGCTTGAACCACACGGCGTTGGGAGCGGCGTCGCCTTCGGCGCGCTCGACGGCGGGTTCTTCAGTCTTGCGGTCACGTGCCATTCCGTCATTGTACCCATGAGACCTGTCCTCCGCCGAGGCCAGGATGCCGCCGCAGACGGAGAGGCCACGGCGCGCGCTCAGCGTTCCCGGATATGATCACCGCATGACTGCATCCGTCGTGCCTGGGGGGCGGCGTCCGCGGCGACAGCGGCCGCGCTCGCGCGCGACGTTCGCGAGCGTGCTCGGAGAGCTGCTCCTCACCGCCGGCGTGATCGTCCTGCTCTTCGTCGCGTGGCAGATGTGGATCGGCGACATCATCATCAGCGCCCAGAAGAACGACGAGGGTGCAGCCGTGTCTCAGGCGCTGGCACAGGCCGAGCCCCCGGCGCTCCCGCCCGTCGTCGAGGAAGACGACGGAACCACGGCATACGTACCCCCCGTGCCCGCGGCCCCGGCCGATGCGCAGTGGTTCGGACAGATGCACATCCCGCGTTTCGGCGCGGACTACAACTTCGGGATCTTCGGCGGGACGAGCCGTGCCCGCACGCTCGACCAGCAGGGGATCGGGGTCTACACCAACTCGAAGATGCCGGGCGAGGTCGGCAACTTCTCGCTGGCCGGGCATCGGACCACGTGGGGAAAGCCGTTCAACCAGCTCGACAAGCTGCAGTTGAACGACGCGATCGTCGTGGAGACACCTGACGGCTGGTACACCTACCGGTTCCGCACGCTCGAGTACGTGAAGCCCAGCCAGACCGATGTGCTCGCCGACGTGCCGCAGATGCCCGAGCAGCAGACCGGGGAGCAGTACATCACGCTCACGGCCTGCTCTCCGCTGTACTCCTTGGCCGAGCGCATCGTCGCCTACGGGGTGTTCGAGAGCTTCCAGCCACGCGCCGAGGGTCCGCCGACCGCTCTGACCGATCCGCCGCCTCCGCCGGCCGCACCCTCGGTGTGATCATGGACATCCGAAAGGGAGAAGCCTGATGTACGCCGCCCTCTGGCGCCTGCTGCCCGGCCCGTGGTGGCTGCGGGTGCTCATCCTCGTGATCGTCATCGCCGCCGTGCTCTACGGACTGTTCTGGTACGTGTTCCCCTGGGTGAGCCCGATCATCGCCCCCGGCGAGGTCGACGTCGAATGACGCGAGTGCTCGTGGTCGACAACCACGACAGCTTCGTGCACACCCTGGTCGGATACCTGCAGGAGCTCGGCGCAGACGCCGACATGATCGAAGCGGATGCGACGGATGCCGCCCGACTCGAGAAGCTGGTGCCGGCGTACGACGCGGTGATGCTCTCTCCGGGCCCCGGTGCACCGGCCGATGCAGGAGCGTCGATCGATGCCGTGCGCGTCGCCACGCGGCTGCGGGTGCCGACGCTCGGTGTGTGTCTCGGACACCAGGCGATCGGAGAGGCCTTCGGGACTCCCGTCACCGCAGCTCCCGAACTCATGCACGGGATGGTCTCGTCGGTCACGCACGACGCTTCTCCCCTGTTCGCAGGAATCCCCTCGCCGTTCGATGCAGGGCGGTATCACTCGCTCGCGCTCGCGGCCTCCGACCTGCCGCCCGAGGTCATGGTGACGGCCTGGACAGAGGAGGGGACGGTCATGGCGCTGGCCCACCGCGACCTGCCGGTGTGGGGCGTGCAGTTCCACCCGGAGAGCGTGCTCACAGAGGGCGGCTACCGACTCCTGGCGAACTGGCTGGAACTGTGCGGCGACGACGGAGCGGTCGCGCGCGCCGAGACGCTGCACCCCCTGTCACGCTGAAGGTACGGTCCGGCTCACCGGCGGCTGAGCGTCACCGGGACCTGCGCGTCAACCGGTGCAGAAGAAGATCTGGACGGACGAGCCGACCGGGACGTCACCGGGTGCGACCGACATGGAGTGCACGGTCGGCGGCTCCGTGGCCGGGCACTCGGCTGTCTCCGTCGGCACGGCCACCAGGCCGAGATCGGTGAGGTTGGCCGTGGCGGCGTCGACGGTCCAGCCGGCGAGGTCGGTGAGCGTCACCGTGCCGCTGGCCACGACCAGGTTGACGACGGTTCCCGGATCGAGCTCGGCGTCGGCCTTCTCACTGGCGGAGATGACCGTGTTCGCGGCCAACGCCTTGTCGTTGCGTTGGATGACCGTTCCGAGTTCGAGCCCGGCGGCCTTCAGCGCGTTCGTGGCGTCGTCGAGTGCCATGCCCTCGATCTTGGGCATCACGACCGTCTCCTCGCCCTTGGAGACGTACAGCGTGACCGTGGAGCCCTCCTCGACCGACACCCCCGCCTCGGGGTCGGTGCGGATCACGTTTCCCTCGGAGACCTCGGAGCTCGTCTCGATCACGATCTTCGACGAGAGGTCGAGGTTCGCGAGGTCGTCCTGTGCGCGCTCGGATGACACGTTGACGAGGTTCGGGATCGTTCGCGACGTGCTCGACACCTCGGGAGGGCGCATGCTGATCGTGACGACCCAGAACAGCACCGATGCCAGCAGCACCGCGAGCAGTGCCACTCCGGCCCAGATCCAGGCGACCGGTGGTCCGGACTGGGTTCGGGTCATGGTGGTGTCCGCACTCAACTGCCGCAGCGACCGCGCGGTCTCCTGCGCCTGCCGCGGGCTCGCGCCGTACAGCTCGCTGGTCAGTGCTCCCAGTTCCTTGCGCGTCGGGGCATTGCCGGTCATGGCGGAATCCAGGGCGGCGCGGAAGTGAGCGGCGTCCGGATACCGCTGGTAGGGATCCTTCGCGAGTGCGCGCAGCACGATCGGGTCGAGCGTTGGAGGAGCGTCCTCGTTGACCTCGGTCGGAGGGACCGGTGTCTCACTTACATGCTGGTAGGCGACAGCCACCGGCGACTCGCCACGGAACGGCTGGCGTCCGGTGAGCAGCTCGTACAGGACGACACCCGTGGAGTAGAGGTCGGCTCGCGCATCGACGGGTTCGCCCTTGGCCTGTTCCGGCGAGAAGTAGGCGGCGGTGCCGATGATCTGGGTGGTCTCAGCCACCGTGGAGGACGAGTCGGAGACGGCACGGGCGATGCCGAAGTCCATCACCTTGACCTGACCCTTGTCGGTCACCATCACGTTGCCCGGCTTGATGTCGCGGTGCACGACGCCTGCGCGGTGCGAGTAGTCGAGCGCCTCGAGGATGCCGTCGACATAGCGCACGGCGTCGGCCGCCGGCACCGGTCCCGCCGCGATGATGTCCTTGAGGAGGGTGCCCTTGACGAGCTCCATCACGATATAGGGCGGCTCGTCGGAACCGATGTCGCTCGTCGAGGGGTCGCCGGCATCGAACACGCGGACGATCGAAGGGTGAGACATCCGTGACGCGGCCTGGGCCTCGAGCCGGAATCGATTGCGGAACGTGGTGTCCCGTGCCAGATCGGCGTCGAGGATCTTGATCGCGACGTCGCGACCGAGCGTCAGATCGTACCCGCGGTAGACCTTCGCCATACCGCCATGCCCGATGAGCTCGTCGACGCGGTACCGGCCCGCGACGATTCGTGGCTCTGTGGACACGGATGACCCCCCTGGAAAACTACGCTTGCTGAACTGAACTACAGGTTACCCGTCGGTGTCGGTGTCCCCGTCGCCGGGGGCCGCCGTGATAGTCACCGAGAGCGGGGGCGATGCCGCGGAAGTGCGCTGATCGCCACCGGAGCACATGCCCTGGTACGTGACGATGAGCTGCTGCCCCTCGGCGTCGGCGATCTTCACCTGCGTGTTGCGCTGGGTCGGCTGGAAGTTCGGCCCACCGGAGACGAAGCTGCCGTTCTGCACCGACACGACGTAGCCGGAGAGCGTCGTTCCGCTCGGGCACGTGAATCCGGTTCCCCAGGAGATGGTCACCGTCGAACCCGCGACGGGGTTTCCGGTGATCGTCGGCGCGTCGGTCGGCGTCGGGATGCCCGCACGAGCCGCGTAGACCGTGAGAGTCATGGCCTGCGTCGTCTCGACGTTGCCGGTCGGTGCGACGCGGTAGACCTTGCCGACGTCCGCATCGGTCGGCGCAGGATCGCCGTCGACGCAGGTGATCTCGCTGTTGAAGCCCGCCTCCTTGAGAGTGGAGGTGGCGGCGCCGCAGTCCATGCCGTTCAGGTTCAGGGCTGTCACGTCCACACGCGTCACTTCCGGCGTCGGAGTGGTCC
>NZ_LSJW01000138.1:0-25275 GCF_001557335.1 Microbacterium sp. CCH5-D1 | reverse complement strand
TCCGCCGCTTCCCCGACCACCGTGATCCCCTGCGCCTCGAGCATGATGCGCAGCCCCGCCCTGATCGCGCCGTGGTCGTCCGCCAGCAGCACCGTCGGCTCGCTCATGCCGCTGCCTCCGTCGGGATGCGACCTTCCACCGACCATCCGCCGGCGACCGGCCCGGCAATGAAGGCGCCCCCCAGCGCGGCGACTCGTTCCCTGAGCATCTGCAACCCCCAGCCCCCATCCGCGGACGTGGACGCCCCGCTCGGCGAGCCACCCCTCGAACGCACCTCGACCCGCACCTCGGGTCCGCTCCTGCGGATGATGACGTCGACCTCGGCGCCGCTAGCGTGACGGATGCAGTTGTTCAGTGCCTCCCGCACGATGCGGATGACGGCCTGCTCGAGCGCGGAACCGACATCACCCACGTGATCGGCGACGAGTCGCACCGTGAGTCCCGCGCGTTCCGCCTCCTGCACGATCCCCTCGAGGTCCCCCCACCGCGGCGAGGACGCGGGACTACCCTCACCGCGACGGAGCACGGAGATCATCGATCGCAGCGCCGCATGGGCATCGAGACCTGCATCACGCACGGCCTGCAGCGCTTCGCGGTCCCGCGGATGATCGGGCGGGGTCGACAGGGCGGCCTCCGCGCGGATCGCCATCGCCATCACATGGCCGGCCACCACGTCGTGCAGCTCGCGCGCCATGGTCTCGCGCTCCCGTTGCACCGCCTCCACTCGGTCGCGCTCGGCGACGGCGGCGGCATGCTCCGCTCGCTGACGGTGCAACTCCGCGAGCTCGTGCGCTTGGGAGACCGCCACGGCCCACCAGTAGTCGGTGCCGAAGATCGCTCCGAACTGCACTCCGATGAGGAACGCGACCGGGAACGACACATCGGTGAGCAGCCAGGCGCAGAGGAAGAGGACGACGGTCGCCGCCCCCAGCAGCACCAGCAGCATCCTTCGCCCGCGGGAATCCGCCAGGAAAGCGGCCGTCCACAGGACGTCCAGGAGCACCACGAGGGTCCCGAGGCCCCCCACGGTGAGCAGGTCCGCGACGAACAGCAGGGAGACGAGCACGAGCACGGTCACTGGCATGCGCCGCTTGAAGAGGGCGAGCGCACAGGCGGGAAGTGCGAGCACCAGCGCCCACCACGGCGACAGGGGCTCCTGCAGGAGCGAGAACGGCCCCCAGATACCCCGGAATCCGAAGGCCGCCATCACCACGGCGAAGATCGCCATGCCCAGCGGGTCCGCCCACCAACGGTGCCGGCGGTACCAGGCGCCGAATCCGCCTTCGACCTGCTCGTGCATGCCCTCATGCAACCACGACGGCCGCCGCCGCGCATCCGACGAAGGGATGAGTGGCTCTGCGGAGACGGTACTTTCGCCCGATCCGGATCGGTGGAGTGTCCGTGAACGTGGTGGCATGGAACTCTTCGGCGGACTGCCGCTCCCCCTCTCGCTCGCGCTCCTGGCGTTGATCGACGGGCTGAGCGTCGGCACACTCCTCATCCCGGTCTTCCTGCTGCTGCACCCGGGGCGGGTGCGCGCCGGGCGGATCCTGCTGTATCTGGGAACCATCGCCGCGTTCTATCTGGTCGTCGGCCTCCTGTTCCTGTGGGGCCTGGTGAACCTCGTCGACGTCGCGTCCGACTTCCTCGCGTCGCCCGCGGGACTGATCGTCCGGCTCGTCGTCGGAGCAGCGCTCCTCATCACGGCATTCGTGATGCCGACCGGCGGCAAGAACGAGAAGAACGCACCGGCGCCCGCACCGCAGACAGCATCCGCGCCTCCGGTGCCGCTTCGGGGAGGGACACCGGGCGCGCAGGATGCGAACGGCTCCCGCCTGGCTCCCCCGGATGCCGCGTCCGCGATCGCGACCGATCCTGCTCCTCGTCCCGGACGCATCACGCGGTGGCGGGAGCGGCTCCTCGACCCGCGCACCCGCGGCACCGCAGTGATGGCCGTCGCCATCGCCGCAGGGCTCGTCGAGATCGCCACCATGCTGCCGTACATCGTGGCGATGACCATGCTCGCGGATGCCGGCATCGACACGCCGCTGCGTGTGCTCTCGCTCGCGGGATACTGTGCGCTGATGATCCTGCCCGCGGTCGTGCTGCTCGTGCTGCGGATGGTGGCCGCTCCACTCGTGCAACGGCCGCTCGAACGCTTCGCCGCCTGGATGGAGCGCACCGGGGCGGAGAACACCGCCTGGATCATCGGCATCATCGGGTTCCTCATCGCCCGTTCTGCCGCCACCGAACTCGGCCTCTTCGAGGCGATCGGTTCGTTCCTCGACCGGTGACCGGCACACCCTCCGGGTGCGACCGCGCAGCGCTCACGACGAAGTAGGCTCGACGGGTGCGTCTCGTCATCGCCCGCTGCTCGGTCGACTACACCGGTCGGCTCAATGCCCATCTTCCGCTCGCCACGCGTCTGCTCGTGCACAAGGGCGACGGGAGTCTGCTCGTGCACTCCGACGGCGGCAGCTACAAGCCGCTGAACTGGATGAGTCCCCCGTGTTCTCTCTCGAACGAGACTCCGGGTGAGGAAGAGGCGAGCGCCGGCGTCGTCGAGGTCTGGCGGGTGACCCACAAGAAGACCGGTGACGCGTTGCGCGTGCAGATCTACGAGATCATCCATGACACCTCGCACGAGTTGGGCATCGATCCCGGACTGCAGAAGGACGGCGTCGAGGCAGACCTTCAGCGACTTCTCGCGGAGCAGGTCGAGCGCATCTCCGAGGGTGCGACGCTCGTGCGCCGCGAGTACCCGACGGCGATCGGGCCGGTCGACCTGCTGGTGCGCGATGCCGACGGCGCGGCGATCGCCGTCGAGATCAAGCGCCGCGGCGACATCGACGGCGTGGAGCAGCTGACCCGCTACCTCGAGCTGCTCGGCCGCGATCCACATCTCTCCCCCGTCCAGGGTGTCTTCGCCGCCCAGGAGATCAAGCCGCAGGCGCGTGTACTCGCCGAGGATCGGGGCATCCGCTGTCTGGTGCTCGACTACGACGACATGAAGGGAATCGAGTCGGGCATCCCCCGCCTGTTCTGAGCAGACGGTCTCAACGGACGGGGATGAGCCGCGGCGTCGGCCCCTCCAGACGCGCGATCGCGATCTTCACCTCGAAGATCTCCTGCTCGACTCGATCGAATCGCGCATCCACGCGGTCGAATCGCGATTCGAGACTCCCGAACCGTGCGCTGAACTTCGCGTCCTGCGCATCGAGCTTCGCGTCCTGCGCGTCCTGCTTCGCGTCCTGCGCGTCGAACTTCGCGTCCTGCGCCGCGAAACGCGCATCGAGCTTCGCGTCCTGCGCATCGAACCGTGCGTCGAGTCGTGCGTCCTGCGCCGCGAAACGCGCGTCGAGCCGGGCGTCCTGCGCCGCGAAACGCGCATCCATCCGGTTGATCGTCCAGCCGAATCCGCCGATGATCGCCACCAGCAGCGTCGCGGCCGTGGCCAACATCGTGATGATCTCCACCGACACGTACATACCCCCATTCTGACTCGCACATCCGCCGTTGTCACGACCTTATATGGGGACATAGAGTGCTCACATGAGACGTGGATAAGCCCTGTTCGTGCACACCTGTGCAGGAAAGGCGACCGTCCTCTTCCGGGCCATAGGGTGGAGGGGTGCCTCACTCCCCTTACTCCTGCGTGCTGTGGGACGTCGACGGCACCATCGTCGACGCGTCCGTCGGCATCCTTCGCCGGCTCGACATCGCGCTCACGCACTTCGGCCACCCCGCGCCCACGCGCGAGCAGCTGGTGCACTGGATCGGTCCGCCCATGTTCCAGTCCTTCCAGGACCAGGCGGGAATGACCCCGGAGCAGTCCGCCGAGGCCGTGGCCTTCTACCGCACGCTCGGGAAGGCCGACGGCTACACGACCGATGTCGCGACCTATCCGGGCGTCGTCGAGCTCATCAACGAGCTGCACGCCGCCGGGGTGCCGCAGGCGACCGCCAGCTCGAAGCCCGAGAACCAGGTCGATGCCCTCGTCGATCACTTCGGCCTGCGCCCCGCGTTCCTGACCACAGTCGGCGCGACCCCCGACGAGTCGACTCTCGCCTCGAAGACCGACATCGTCGCCGAGGCGCTTCGTCGGCTGCGCGCGCTCGGCGCCGACACGTCACGACCGGTTCTGGTCGGTGACCGCCATCACGACGTGGAAGGCGGGAACGCCAACGACGTCCCCGTCATCTTCGTCGAGTGGGGCTTCAGCGACAGGCACGAAGGCGATGACGCCGCGTTCCGAGCGGCCTCGGTCGCAGAATTGCGCGCGCTGCTGCTGAGCTGACCCCGCCTCCTCCCGCTGACGGGTATCAGCCGAAGCGGCGCTGAGAACCTCAGAAAGCACAGAACTCCCCGCCGGATGACGCATCGGGGACGCGATCCGGTGGGGAGTTCTGTGTCGCGCCCGTCTCAGACGGGGCGGATGTTCTCTGCCTGCAGGCCCTTCGGACCCTGCGCCACATCGAACTCGACTCGCTGGTTCTCTTCGAGAGACCGGTAGCCGGATGACTGGATGGCGGAGTAGTGCGCGAAGACGTCAGCGCCTCCGTCGTCGGGGGAGATGAAGCCGAAGCCCTTCTCCGAGTTGAACCACTTGACCGTGCCCTGGGTGCTCATGTACTGCCTGTTCTGCTGATGAAGAAGCCGACGCAGGGATGCCCCGACATCGCTAACGCTAGTGGAGGAGGCCCCGAGCGGAATAGCCGCTGCAAGAAGGTAATCCAAATGTTGCACGAGCGGCATCCGCCCGTCATGCGTCGCTTCGCGACCCGCACGGCGCCTGAGGCGCCCCGAAAATGGTGTGGCCCTCACCGCGGGGGGAGCGATGAGGGCCGAAGACGACCGGAGGGTGCGTCAGGAACAGCTTAGCTCCTTTTCGACGCCCTTGTCCCCCTTTTGGGGGACAAATCTGAACTTCGGTGCGAGACTGGACGATAGCGGCCCCCTCGAGTAGCCCATTGGGGACTGAACTACTCGAGAGGGCCCAATCGCATGCACGGATCGTCTGCCCCTGGGGAGGGCCGCCGTCTCCTGGGGAGAGACGGAGACGATCAATCCCCGTGTGCATGCACCTTCACCATAGGGGAGGATGCACGATGTCGCCACGGACTCTCGTCCACGCGATATCGGAGAAGGTCGGGGTACTGATCCCGCAGGGATCGCAGGTTTCGGGCGGAGACGGGACGCACAGCACGGAGGCACCTCCGTCGTCCTCTCTCCCCCGGATCCGCGGGCTCCGTCACTCGCGAGTAGCCTGATGCGGTGACTCTGCTCAACAAGGACATGACGCTGTGCATCTCGCTCTCCGCACGGCCCAGCAACAACGGCACGCGCTTCCACAACCACCTCTATGAGGCGCTCGGGCTCAACTGGATCTACAAGGCGTTCGCCCCCACCGATCTCGGCCAGGCCATCGCGGGCGTCCGCGGGCTCGGGATCCGCGGCTGCGCCGTCTCGATGCCCTACAAGGAAGACGTCATCGCCCTGGTCGACCGGATGGATCCCTCGGCGAGCGCGATCGACTCGGTCAACACCATCGTCAACGACGACGGTGTGCTCACCGCCCACAACACCGACTACTCCGCGATCGCGCAGCTCATCGAACGCGAGCACCTGGATCCTGCGAGCTCGGTGCTGCTGCGTGGGTCGGGCGGCATGGCCAAGGCGACCGCGGCAGCATTCCGGGACGCCGGCTTCTCACGCGTGACCATCGTCGCCAGGAACGAGGAGAGCGGACGTGCGCTGGCGGACCTGTACGGATTCGACTGGTCGGCGGAGGTCGGCGATGCCACGGCCGACGTGTTGGTCAACGTGACCCCGATCGGCATGGCCGGGGGCGCGGAGGAGCACGCGCTCGCGTTCCCCGAGGAGACGATCGCACGCGCGTCCGTGGTCTTCGACGTGGTCGCGCTTCCCGCCGAGACTCCGCTGATCGCCGCGGCTCGCACAGCGGGGAAGACCCTGATCACAGGAGCAGAGGTCGCGACACTGCAGGCATTGGAGCAGTTCGTGCTCTACACCGGCATCCGACCGTCCGCCGAGCAGGTGCGCGATGCCGAGGAGTTCATGCGCGCAGGGAACGCCTGACGGCGAAGAGGGGAGTGGTGCGTCGATGAAGACGATCGGTGTCCTGGGCGGCATGAGCTGGGAGTCGTCACTGGAGTGGTACCGGCTGGCGAACGAACGGGTGCGCGCGCAGCGCGGTGGCCACCACTCCGCTCGCATCCTGTTGGACTCGCTCGACTTCGCGGAGATCGAGGCGATGCAGGCGCGTGGCGACTGGGACGCCGCGGGTGATCTGCTGGCGTCGCGCGCCGCAGCGCTGGAGGGTGCCGGTGCGGAGCTTCTCGTGCTCGCCACCAACACGATGCATCTGGTCGCCGACCGCATCCGAGCGGCGGTCGGCATCCCGTTCCTGCACATCGCCGATCCCGCAGGTGAGGCGATCACCGCCGCGGGCCTGCAGACCGTCGGGCTTCTGGGCACGGCGTTCACGATGGAGCAGCCGTTCTACGCAGAACGGCTCGCGCGACACGGGGTCCGCACACTCATCCCCGGCGCCGACGATCGCGCGCTTGTGCACGCCGTCATCTACGACGAGCTCGTGCACGGTGTCATCCGCGACGAGTCCCGTCGACGTTACACGGAGGTGATCGAGCGCCTGGTGGGCGACGGCGCAGAGGGGATCATCCTCGGCTGCACCGAGATAGAGCTGCTCATCTCGTCCGGCGACGCACCGGTGCCCGTGTTCCCGACGACGGCGCTGCATGTGGATGCCGCGGTCGCCCTCGCTCTCGGCGGAGACGCCGCGGCCGATCGAGCGGACTCAGTCGGTTTGCCCCTCCGCGAGGTATGACAGGCGGTGGAGCGTCTCGGCATTGCGCCAGCGCAGGATCGGGGCGGTCAGGAACCGCGGGATCAGCGCCGCGGGCCCTGCGACGGGCTCCTCGTCGATGCGCACCTGACAACCGGAGGGGGTCGTGCGTGCTCGCAGCGTGACCGTCGCCTCGCCCATCGGCCAGCCGCGCGCCCTGAGCACGACCCGCCGCGGCGGATCCCACTCGCGCACCTCGGTCGTGTCGTCGAGCAGCACGGGCCAGACCCCGACGGAGTGATGCAACTGCGCCGCCACCGCCGGCCAGGTCTCGTCGACGTCTCTCATGCGGGAAGCTCCGACCACCCATGCGGGGTAGAGCCAGCCGTTCGCGAGCACGCGGAACACGTCATCCGTCGTGCACGCCAGGTCACGGGTGTTCGTCGCCATGTCTCCTCCTTGCAGCGCCGTCCATTTGCAGCACCGTCTGTTTGCAGCGCCGTCTGCTCCTGCGGAGTCATCCTGCGCGGCATCCAGGCGCCAAGGGGACCCGCTTGACATCGCGGATCCGACGGAGATAGCACACTCCGATCCGGAGCGCTCCCCCCTGGAGGGATCAGGCGGCGCCTGGCACCGTCGGAGCATGTTGCAAAGACTGAGCTCACGCGTGGTGCAGGCCGTCACCGCGGTCGTCCACGACGATTCGCCCTCGCTCCTCACCCGGGGCTACGACTTCGGCGCACGCATCTGGCGGCGTGCGGAGCCCGGTGCACGGTCGGCTCCGATGCGACTGCTCGGAGACGACGCGGTGTTCGTGCGGGGAGTCGAGGGCATCGACCTGTTCTATGACGAGTCGCGCATCGCCCGCCACGGCGCCATGCCGAAAATCGTCCAGGAGACGCTGTTCGGACACGGGTCCGTGCACAGCCTGGACGGGTCGGCGCACCGACACCGCAAAGCGACGTTCGTGGAGGTGGCCTATGAGGATGCGCAGGTCGCGCGCCTGACTCCCTGGCTGGAGCGCGAGTGGAGAGTGGAGGAGGACGCCTGGCTCGATGGGGGAACCCGCAGTGCGTACGACGCGGCGGTCGGCGCCTTCGGCCGCGCGATCATGGGCTGGGCCGGGCTGCCGGGTACACCGGCAGCGAAGACCCGATGGGCGGCTCGGCTGGCGCAGATCGTCGACGACTTCGGTGTTCCCTACTCACCCGAGTACGTGGCCGCCTTCGTGAACAGGATGTGGTCCGATCGGCATGCGGAGCGACTCATCGATGCCGTCCGATCTGGCTCACTGCACGCCGAAGAAGGCACAGCCCTGGCCGAGTGGGCCGACCACCGCGATCAGGACGGCTCGTTGCTCCCTGCCCGCCTCGCCGGCATCGAACTGCAGAACAGCATCCGACCGATGATCGCCGCGGCGCGTTTCGTGGCCTTCGCGGTCAAGGAACTGCACGACAGGCCCGAATGGCGCGAGCGGATCGCCGCCGAGACCGTCGAACGGAATGCGCTGGTGAGCGGGCCTCTGGCCGTGATGTTCGCGCAGGAGGTGCGGCGCACCGCTCTGTTCGTGCCCATGCTGCCCGGGCGCGCGATCGTCGACATCGAGATCGGCGACGTGCGGGTGCCGGCAGGCGGGCGCGTGGTGCTCGACATCCTCGGCACCGACACCGACGAGCAATCGTGGGCCCACCCGCATCGATTCGCACCCGAGCGGTTCACCGACGTCGAAAATCACGAGTCGATCCGCACCTTCATCCCGCAGGGCGGTGCCGACGTCGCCACCGGGCACCGCTGCCCCGGCGAGAAGCTCGTGATCGCCGGCCTCTCTGCGGCGATCGCCGTGCTGAGTGATCCGCGTCTCGACATCCTCGACACCGGACTCGAGGTGAACCGGCGACGACTGCCGACCAGACCCGCATCGGGCGGAGCGGTGCGCAAGAGCGGATCGACCCGCGGCTGTCCGTTCCACTGAGACGCGCGTCCGCACGTCAAGAGGCAGCTGTCAACCCGGTGGCCGGTCGCCCTGGGAGCGACGAGCGTGGCGCGGACGACGAAGACCAAGGATCGGAGGACATCATGAAGGCATTGACCTGGCAGGGCAAGCGCACGGGGACGGTGGAGGAGGTTCCCGATCCGGTCATCCAGCAGCCGGAGGATGCGATCATCCGGGTCACGTCCTCGGCGATCTGCGGTTCCGACCTGCATCTGTACGAGCTGCTGGGCCCGTTCCTCGATCGCGGCGACATCCTGGGCCACGAGCCGATGGGAGTCGTCGTCGAGGTGGGTGCGGACGTGAAGACGCTCGCCGTGGGAGACCGTGTCGTCATCCCGTTCAACATCGCGTGCGGAGAATGCTACCTGTGTCGACGCGGCTTCCAGTCGCAGTGCGAGACCACCCAGGTGCGCGAGTACGGCAGCGGAGCCGCCCTCTTCGGGTACACGAAGCTGTACGGGCAGGTCCCCGGCGGACAGGCGGAGTATCTGCGGGTGCCCCTCGCCGACTACAACCACATCCCCATCGCGAGCGACCTGCCCGATGAGCGGTATCTGTTCCTCAGCGACATCCTTCCCACGGCGTGGCAGGGAGTGGAGTATGCACAGGTGCCGGACGACGGAACCCTCGTGGTGATGGGGCTCGGTCCGGTCGGACAGTTCGTCTCCCGCATCGGACGGCACCGGGGGCACCGGGTGCTCGCGGTCGATCCGGTGCCGGAGCGTCGCGCCATGGCGGAACGCCACGGCATCGAGACGTTCGACCTCACCGACACGATCGTGGATGAGCTGCGGGACCTGACCGACGGGCGCGGCGCCGATTCGGTGGTGGATGCCGTCGGGCTCGAGGCTCACGGCAACGCGGGCGTCGAGTTCGTGCAGAAGGCGGTGGGCGTACTCCCGGATCCGGCGGCACGACAGCTGCTCGACAAGGCGGGTGTCGATCGTCTGGCCGCCGTCTACGCCTCCATCGACACCGTTCGCCGCGGAGGGACCGTATCGCTGAGCGGGGTGTACGCGGGCGACGCCGACATCATGCCGATGAAGACGCTGTTCGACAAGCAGATCACCCTGCGCATGGGGCAGTGCAACGTGAAGAACTGGGTGGATGAGCTGGTGCCCCTGGTCGAGGACATTGCCGACCCGCTCGGTGTGATGGACCTCACCACGCACAGTGCGCCCCTCGACGACGCGCCTGAGCTATACCGCACCTTCCAGAAGAAGGAAGACGGCTGCATCAAGGTGGTGCTGCGCCCGTCGACGGTGTGACGCGAGCCTGACAGCCGCGATTGACAGACGCGGCTGTCAATCGTGGGACGGAGACCTCAGGCCCGGCGGGGGGTCTCCGTCTTCGCGATTCCCCTCGTCGACATCGGGTCGACGGGTGCCGATACCCGGGTCGTCGTTGTGTGTCGACTCGTCAGGCACCGTCGAGCGGGATCCGGGTTCGACCCCGACCGCCGACGCGGCACCGGAGTCGGCACCCGCTCCTCCGGCCGGTACGTCACCCGGGTCCGCTGGCCGGTCGCCCCCGCGCTCGGCGAGGTGCTGGGCGATCCGGGATTCGGCGTCGCCCTCGACCGGCGAGGTCGCCGCCTCCGGACGCGTTCCCTCGCTCCCGCTCATTCGGTGCCGTCCCTGAGGTCGGTGGGAGCGTCACCGCTGTGGCCCGCGCCCTCGTCTTCCGGAGTGAGGTCACCCTGGCCCTCTTCGCCCAGCTCCGCCTCGATCGGGTCTTCGCCCTGCGTCTCCGGCTGCTCGCCTTCGGTGGGATACACGTCGGGATTCGACATCCTGCACTCCTCTCGTCGGGAGGACCAGGGTGGAACGGAATCCGCGGGTCCGCAGGACCGTTGACACCCGGACGACGGGCGACTAATCCCGAACACGGAAAACGTGAGCAACCTTGGTTGACAGCGCGGGGATGAGCAACGTAGGTTGACAGCATGGAATCCCTCGATGTCGCACAGATCGCTGCAGACACCACCGATCCCCGAGCAGGGCTCCGTGCGGTCGCATCTCTGCGCCGACTCGCGGATGCGCTCGAACTGCGCCAGGTCGAAGCCGCGCTGCGGTCCGGCATGAGCTGGCAGTCCATCGCCGACGCCCTGGGCGTGACCCGCCAGGCCGTACACAAGAAACACTCGAAGCGAATCGATCCGTCCATCGACATTCCGCGGAGGGGATGATGAGCCGATTGGTGCAGGCTGCTGGCACGATGCACACCTTGTCGCTGGCCGCCATGGAAGAGGCCTCGCGTTTCGGGGTGCGCGATACCGACATCGATCATCTTCTGCTCGCTCTGACGATCGACCCCGACACCGGGGGTCAGATCCTGCGCGGAATGGGTGCCGGGCTCGACACGGCCCGCGCGGCCGTCGCGGCTCAGCACGCCGCTCAGCTCGAATCCGTGGGCGTCGCGACGGGTGTGGAGGAGCCCGGCCGCATCGTCTTCCACGAGACCTCGGGGTACGAGTGGACGGACCGGGCGCTCGCAGTGTGGACCGTGGCATCGAGTGGCGGCCGCCGCGGCGACTCCGCGGCGGTGCTGCGCGCGCTCGTGGATGAGCCGAGCGGTCTCGTCGAAGAGATCCTGCGACGACTCGATGTCGACCCGGACGCGCTGAGATCTCGCCTCGACGACACGCGTGTCTTCGATCCCGCGCGAACAGACCGGATCGACGACAACAGCTTCTCGGCTAGCCGTTCGATCTTCGTCCCCGCCCCCGTCGAGGACGTGTGGGAGCTGCTGTCGTCGGCCTCCCGCATTCCCGAGTGGGATCACGGGGTGGGCGAAGTGGGCTCAGCGATCGCCCCCACCGGCCCCTGGGAGGCGCGGACGCTCACCGTCCGCAACGGCAAGCCGGTGACGGTCAAGGAATCCTACGAACGTCAGCAGATCTTCCTGGATCGGCTTGAGGACCGCGCCTTCGTCACGTGGCGCTTCACCTATCCGGACGCGAGTATCGGCACGTCACGGGTGCTCGCATTCGCGCTCGAACATGCCGCTGGGGGAATACAGATCCAGGTGACGCTCACGTGGGAGGTCAGGGGACCCCGACGAGGAATTCTGCACAGCATCCGACGTCGCGTGCTCCGCCCCGTCCGGCGGCCGGTCGCGCACGTCCTCACCTACTTCCAGCTCACCCAGACCGAGAGCGGCATCACGCGCGTGTTCCGCTGAAATCCGGGTGGGCGCATCGCGCAGAACTCGGCGATGCGCCCACCCGGCCAGGTCCGCTCAGCCCTTCGCGCCCTTGCGGGGCTTGATGAACTCGGCCGGCGCGTTCTTCTCGCGCTTGGCGGCGCGCTTCTCCTTGAGTGTGAGCTGCGGTGCCTTCTTGGTCTTTCCGGACATGGTGTCTCGCTTCCCCTTCAGTGGCTGGCGTAACCTCCGACCATAGTGAGAACCCGGAGGAAGTCAAATTTCCTTTTGACCGGGAAATTTTTGATAGACTGAACGCCTGAGAACAACCACGGAGGACGACCTCCGACTGTGGGACTCGACGGGGACGACCCCACCTCGAAGGAGTCCGGCGATGTCACGCACGGAACTGAAGACGTTGATCGGCCCGACGGATATCGTCCGCGTCGTCCTGGGATGGGGAGCCTTCGCCGCCCTCCTTCTCCTCCACCCGGTACCGGAGCCTCCCGTGCCCACCCCAGTGCTCGTCATCGCGCTCGCGGTCATCATCGCGGTGATCCTCGTCTGCGCGTTCGGCGTCGTGAAACAGGCGGAAGCCCTCGCGCATCGCCTCGGAGACCCTTACGGCTCGCTGGTCCTCACGCTCTCGATCGTCATGATCGAGGTGATCCTGATCTCGGCCGTCATGCTCGGACCAGGCGAGCACGCGACCATCGCCCGCGACTCGGTCATGGCCGTCGCCATGATCATCCTCAACCTCGTGATCGGGCTCGCCCTCCTCGTCGGCGGACTCCGCCACCGCGGCATGGCCCACAACCGCACCGGCACCTCCGCGTACCTGTCCATGCTGGTCGTGCTCGTCGCGCTCGCCTTCGGCCTCCCCGCTCTGATCGGCACGGACGGGTCCTACACGGTGGCGCAGGAGATCCCGATCATCGTGCTCACCCTCGCGCTCTACGCGTTCTTCCTCTATCGGCAGATGGGCGCGCAGGCAGGCGATTTCACCGAAGTCGACCCGCGCCTGCTGCAGAACCCGCAACGCCAGGAGAACACGGAGGGGAACAGCGGGATCCGTGAGGTTCTCGCCGAGCATCGCACGGAGGTCCTCGTGCGGCTCGCCCTGCTGGTGGTCACCGTCATCCCGATCGTGCTCCTGTCGCATGACATGGCGGCACTGCTCGACGACGGGCTGGGCCGCCTCGGCGCTCCGGTCGCCCTCGCCGGCGTGCTCATCGCGGGCATCGTGTTCCTTCCCGAATCGATCACCGCGGTCCGCGCCGCTCTGGGCGGAGAAGCTCAGCGCGTCAACAACCTCTGCCACGGTGCGCTCGTCTCGACGGTCGGACTCACGATCCCCGCCGTGCTGATCATCGGCATGTTCACCGGCCAGACGGTCGTGCTCGCGGAGTCTCCGGCGAACCTCTTGATGCTCGGCGTCACACTGCTGCTGTCGGTGACGACCTTCGCCGCGAAGCGCGTGACGGCGATGCACGGCGCCGCACACCTGGTGACCTTCGGGGTCTACCTCGTGGTCCTCTTCCGCTGACCTCCGAAGCGGAGTGCCCCGGAGTCACGTTCCGGGAGCCGCGCCGTCCAGGCGCAGAGGGGTCAGCGGCGCGGCACTGCAGACGGCGACGCGCCCTGGCCCCGGCTCGCACAACGGCTCGTTGAGATACTCGAACTCACCGTGTGTGACGGTACGCACGCAAGTACCGCACACTCCGACACGGCATTCGCTCGGCCAGTCGAGACCCGCACTCTCGGCGGCGTTCAACAGGCTTCCCGCCGCGGGCTCCCACGCGAAGGAGCCCGCAGCCGAATCGACGCGCAACGGGACGTCGGCGCGAGGCACGCGCGGCGGCCCCCACTCCGAACTCGCCGGAGAGGAGAAGGGGTCGACGTGGACGCGCTCGGGAGCGAACCCCGACTGCACGAGCAGGGCGCGCATGGCGGCAGCGAAAGTCGGCGGACCGCATACCGAGGCATCCGCTTGCTCGAGATCCAGGTCGGCCACGATGGACGCCAGGGCCGTGGCATCGATCAGCCCCTCGATGGCCGTGAAACCCTCGCAGCTCTCCGGCGCCGGCGTGTCGGTGACATGGAGCTGTGCCGTAGCGTCCGTGAGCTCGGCGACCGCCCTGCATGCCTCCGCCCACAACGGCAGGGAGGTCGAACTACGCGCGCTGTGCACGACTCGTATGCGTCCTGCTCCGCGTCGCGCGACGCGCGAGCGCAGCAGAGCCACGCTGGGAGTGATACCGATTCCTCCGCTGACCAGCAGGAGATCTCTCGATGCATCGTCGCCCCCGACGCCGTGGGGCCCCGAGACGAGTATCGTCTCGCCGACCTCACGGACATCGTGCAGCATCGTCGAAACGCGCCCGTCCCGCTTCACGCTGATGCGGAACCGCCCCGGTGCGGTTCCGGAGATCGTGTACGACCGCCAGTTGGGAGTCGGAGCGTCCGGAAGGTGCACCCGCACGTGGGTTCCCGGAGGAGCGGTCGTGAGCAGGTCGAGGGGGTCCGAAAGCCAGAGGCTGACGACGTCGTCGGACTCGTGCTCTCTGGCCAGCACCCGGGCAGCGCGCGGCCACCCGGGCTTGCCCTCCAGACGTGCGACGGCCCCGGGCTCCTCGCGGACCGCGTCACCCACACGCACGGTGCCTCCGCCGATGACCCGCGCGTAGACGCCGCAGAATGCGTAGCCGTAGCGGCTGGCCAGCAGCGCGGGCACATTGAGGTCGGACACCCCTTCGACCGGGCGGATGGTGGTGGCGCGACAGCGGTCGGTCGGCTGGAACACCTCGAGCTCGGCCTCCCCGACGCGGATGCGCGCTCCCACGAGCTCGAACTCCTCGAACGGGGCCAGCCCGGTGAGGTAGAGGTTGGCCCGGAAGCGGCGACGATCGACGGGAACACCGGTCTCCCTCTCCAGCTCCTCGAGGGTCGCGAGGTTGATGATCGACAGATGCGCGTCCTCCCAATCCCAGAGTCCATCGGAGGCGGCCTCGACCAGGCGGGGCTCGCCATGATCCGCTCCGAGGGTTCGACGCAGGAGGTCGTCGATGGCGGCCGAATCGAACGCCCCGACCTCGCCGGCGAGCGACGACCCTCGCTTTCCTCGCGCCATACCCTCCGCTGTCTCGACGACCAGGGCGGGGGAGTCGGAGCCGTCCTCGACGAGGCCGAGTGAGATGCGGGCGAGGTGCTCGTGGCGGGCGAGGTGGAAGAAGTGCTCGCGAGAGAGCCATCCCGTGGAGCTCGGAGTCGAGTCGCGGCGCGCTATCGCGAATGCCCGGTCCCCGCGCAGACCACGACCGGGATCGAGACGAACGGGGTCGCGTGCCGGCACGCCGGAGAGTCCCTTCACCGGATAGCGCACGATGCTGTCGATGGAACCTCGGCTCCTGGTCATGAACGTCCCTTTCCCCTGCTCTGACGATCGATCATCATCATCGGCTCTCGGATCGTCCCCACCCCTCGGTATTCCGGCATTGGATCTCGCGGTCGTGTCCGCTCGCGAGTGCACGGATCCGTGCCGCCGTCTTCCGGCCGTGATATTTTTGGCATAGGCCAAAAATATCATCGCGCCGGAATCGGCACAGGAGGGAGCACTATGTCCACGAAGATCGCCATCAACGGCTTCGGTCGCATCGGACGGAACTACTTTCGAGCCCTGCTCGCGAAGCAATCGGATCTCGAGGTGGTCGCCGTCAACGACCTCACCGACACGCGCACGCTCGCGCACCTGCTCAAGTACGACGCGGCGAACGGCACCCTGGCCGGACCCGTGCAGCATGATGAGGCGCACCTCTTCGTCAACGGACAGGCGATCCGCGTGTTCTCGGAGCGCGATCCGCTCCGCCTGCCCTGGGCCGAGCTCGGTGTCGACATCGTGATCGAGTCCACCGGGCTCTTCACGAAGGCGGAACTCGCCGCGAAGCACGTGGAGGCAGGAGCCCGGAAGGTGATCATCTCGGCCCCGGCCACCGGTGACGACGGAACCTTCGTCCTGGGCGTGAACGAGCACACCTACGATCCCGAACGGCACCACATCATCTCGAACGCCTCCTGCACGACGAACTGCCTCGCCCCTGTGGCCAAGGTGTTCCACGAAGCGTTCGGGATCGAGGCCGGACTGATGACGACCGTGCACGCGTACACCGCCGACCAGAACCTTCAGGACGGCCCGCACTCCGACCTGCGGCGCGCGCGCGCAGCCGGTGTCAACATCGTGCCGACCAGCACCGGGGCGGCCAAGGCGATCGGCCGTGTCATCCCCGAGTTGGAGGGCAAGCTCGACGGCTTCGCGCTGCGGGTGCCGGTGCTCACGGGATCCATCACCGACCTCACGGTCACCGCCTCGCGGCCCGTGACTGTGGATGAGGTGAAGGCCGCGTACCGCGCCGCCGCCGAAGGCCCGCTCAAAGGGATCCTCCGTTACACCGAGGAGGAGATCGTCTCCGCCGACATCGTCGCCGACCCGCACTCGTCGATCCTCGACGCCGGACTCATCCGGGTCATCGGCGATCAGGTGAAGGTCTCGGCCTGGTACGACAACGAGTGGGGGTACTCGAACCGCCTGGCAGACCTCACCGAGTATGTCGCCGAGCGGCTGCCGGCACGCGAGGAGGACGCGCGTGCCTGAGTCGACCATCGACACGGCGGCGTTCACCCTCGACGTGTCGGAATGGGTGAACAGCGCTCCGGTCAGCCCGGAATCGCTCCACGGACGGGTGGTGGTGGTCGAGGCCTTCCAGATGCTGTGTCCCGGATGCGTGAGCCACGGACTTCCCCTCGCTCAGCGCCTCCACGGCATGTTCGACCGCAGCGAGCTCGTGGTCCTGGGGCTTCACACCGTGTTCGAACATCACGAGGTCATGGGAAGGGAGGCGCTCGAGGTGTTCCTGTCGGAGTACCGTATCGAGTTCCCCGTGGCGATCGACCGCCCGATCGACGGTCAGGCCATCCCCGCCACCATGCAGCACTACGGCCTCAGAGGAACGCCGTCGATGATGATCGTCGACAGGGAGGGGCGCGTGCGGCAGATCGCGTTCGGCGCCGTGGACGAGCTGGCGCTCGGGACGTATCTGGGGCGACTCCTCGCCGAGCAGACTCCATACTCCGCCCCGTCGATCTCCGGCGGGGCGGAGCGGACCGGGGAGTCCTGCGACGTCGACGGTTCGTGCACCTGACGCCCAGGGCTAGCTCACGGCACCTCGCCGACGCGCGTTCATGTCCCGCTTCCACATTCCGTGACGTGAAGCCGATAGTTGCCGCACGCAACTGAGCTGTTACCATTGAGACATGGCTGTCCACGACGAGCTCGATGACATCCGTGACGCGCTGGTCCGAGTGGTCGCGGAGTGGACGCAGAGCGAACTGCAGGTGCGGATCGCCGAGAGCGTCGACGACTCCCTCGACGCTCTCGAGGTGCGGGCCCTGTATCTGGTCGGCATGAGCGGAGGCTCCCTCGGATTCGGCCGCCTGGCTGATCGGGCGGCACTGTCACGTCCCACCACCTCGAAGCTGGTCTCGCGCATGTCGGCTCGAGGATTCTTCGACCGGATCCGATCAGGACGCACGGTCGATGTACGGCTGACGGATGCCGGCCAGGTGGCGTATGCGCGCCTCGTCGACGCCGGGCAGCAGATGGTCGGCGGAGCTCTCGCAGGGTGGTCCGTGCAGGAGATCACCCAGTTCCAGGCTCACCTCAGCCGATTCGTCGCCGCCCTCCCCGGGGCGACGCTCGCGACCACATCCCGGTCGTCCGATCTCGTCCCATCACCCCTGGAGGAAAAATGACCCGCACGTATGTCATCACCGGCGCCGGATCCGGTATCGGCGCCGCCACTGCCGAGTTGCTGCGCACGCAGGGACACTCCGTCATCGGCGTCGATCTGGCCGGAGTGGAGGTCACGGGCGACCTGTCGACGCACGCAGGCCGCCTCGCCGCCGCGGACGCGGTGATCGCGGCTGCCGACGGAGGCATCGACGCGGTCATCGCATGCGCCGGGATTTCGGCGCCCATCGCCAAGACCATGGCCATCAACTACTTCGGCGTGACCGAGTTCCTGACCGCCCTGCTGCCGAGCCTGAGCCTGGCGGACCAGCCTCGTGCCGCGGTGGTCTCCTCGATGGCCTCGTTGCAGCCCGTCTCGGCTGATCTCGTCGATGCAGCACTGAGCGGCGACGAGAACCGCGCGCTCGAGATCGGGGACCAGCTCGCCGCCACGGCGGAGGGCGGGTTCCTGAACTACTCCTCGAGCAAGCGCGCACTGTCGCGGTGGGTCCGCCGCGCGTCCGTCTCGGAGGAATGGGCCGGCGCCGGCATCCCCCTGAACGCCGTCGCACCGGGAACCGTCATCACGGCGATGACCGCCGGATTGCTCGCGAGCCCTGAGGGACTGGCGCAGGTCGACGCCGCCGTGCCGATGCCGCTGAACTACCACCAGCCCGCATCCTCGATCGCCGAGCTGCTCGTGTGGCTGACGAGCCCGGCCAACACCCACATGGCGGGCCAGACCATCTACTGCGACGGCGGCGCCGATGCCGTGCTGCGCGGCGACGACATCTGGTCCTGGAACGACGCACCGCGCGACTGATCCCTGCCAGACGAGAAGGCCCGATCCGGTTCACGGATCGGGCCTTCTCGTCGTATCCATCACGCGGCGTCCCCCGGCGGTTATTTTGAATGACTAAAAATAACGTGATACTGTCGGAGGGAACCGGACGGCCAGATCGTCTTTCCCTTCATCGACATCCGACAGCTCTTCGGGAAGGCACCTGGCCGCAGGACGAGCATGCCGTCCATCGGGGGCGCATCGCCCCAGGGTGGCTTCGGCGCGCCCGCGCACAGGACCGAGCGCGCCTGCATCCGACGGCGCCCGGCAAGACGAGAGGAAGCACTGATGAAGGAGACCCGAGACCGCTGGAAGCCGAACCCGGTGTTCAGTTCGATGCCGCATTCGATGGGCCGAGGCTCCCGCGAAGACATCGTCTGGGAGGCTCTCGACCGGGTCAACGGCAAGCCCGCCCCCACGATGGGGACGATGCAGGCCGCGATGGGGAACGAGGCCCAGATCCGCATCGTCCATGACACGATCCGCGCCTATCTCGACGCGCACGGTCTCGACGACACCAGCGAGCTCGGTGTCCGCGCCGGAGACGTCGCATGAGGGGGAGGGCCGGCAAGGCCGACCTGACGATGCGCATCCGCCCGACCGAGCTGTGCCGCACTCCACCCGAAACACTGAACGGGGACCAGTTCATCGCCCGACTCGGGTCCGTCGGTCTCGGCAGCACCTCCTATGTGGTCGGACGTCGCGACCCGCACGCCCCGGATTGGATCGTGCTCGACTACGCCACCGGCGCACACGAAAGGGTGTGGAGACACACGGGCGGCGATGCGGCAGGCGTGCTCACCTACGTACTGGTCGACGACGACTCCTCGAAGGGGTACGTCTCGGCTGCCTGACGATCGCTGTCCGAGGGTCATCCGCCGAACACGACCACCGCTCCGGGCCGAGCACGCGCGGCCCGGAGCGCCACGGCGGCCAGGGCTCCGGTGGCGAGGATGCGCGTCAAGATCAGCACGTTGGAGACCGTGATCATCGCGTTCTGGTCGGATACGCCGCCCGACATGACGGCGAACTCCATCAGCGAGCCCAGCACCACCGCGGCGAGCGCGATCGCCGGGATGAGCCTCCAGGGTGTCACCAGCGTGCTGCGCAGGACTCCGGCGACGATCGTCCCCGACAGCGCCAGTTCCACGAGGGCGTTCACGTAGATCGGCACGGCGGAGCTGAAGTCGAACGATGCCGTCAGCAACAGCGGACCGATGGGCAGCCAGCCCGCGAGAAGAAAGAGGGAGACGACCGCAGCCCTCGGCAACCGCGGGGTGTCGTCACGGCGCGCAGCTCCGATCCCGGCGGCGACGAGCGCGAGGCTGAAGGCGAGGGTGGCCGCTGTCGACATCCCGACGAGAGCTTCGACATCGAGGGACCCGGGAAGACTGCGGAAAGCTGCCAGCAGAGCTGAGACGACGAACATCCCGCCGGATGCCAGCCACCAGGGCGACCACCGCGATGACACGCCCTCGACCGTCACCCCCGAGGTCTCAGATCCACTCATCGCTCACCACTTCATCGTCGGGGACAGGTCCTGCACCCACCCTGTCAGATGCCGCGGGGAGCCCACGAGTCGAGCGATCGGCCCAACCGCGTGGCAACCTGGATGAGGCACCGTCCGACCCCGAGCCGAGAGCGTCACGACCTTCGATGGATATCCGCATCACGCATGTCGACCCGCAGAACACCGCGCTGCTGAACCAGTGGAACGGCATCCTCAGCGGCGGATACGCGGCCGGACGCCGGAAGGTGTGGTCTCGCAGCGATGAGGCGACGCGTCGGCAGTTCCAGAACCCGCATCCGACCCGCAGGTCAGTGCTGTTGCTCGCGGAGATCGGCGGAGTGCCGGTGGGTGCCGCAGAGGCCCACGTGCACCCCGGAGATCCGGCCGACGTCGAGATCGCCGTTCTCGATCGCTTCCGTCGCCGCGGGATCGCCCGCGCCCTGCTCCGCGCTGTCCGCGACGCCGTGCGCGGCACCGCCACACTCGTGCGCACCGAGACGTACTCCGAAGCGGGGGTCTCGTTCGCGCAGTCGGAGGGGCTGCGGGTCGGTATGCGCGAGAGCCGGCAGGTGGTCGACCTGCCTCTGCCTGCGGGAACGCTCGAAAGCCTGCCCGCTGCGCACCCGGACATCGAGGTCGTCTCGTGGGTCGGCGCGTGTCCGGACGAGCTGCTCGCCGACTGGGCGCGGCTTCGCACAGACATGTCGGACGACGTGCCGATGGGCGACCTCACCCGAACTGCAGCAGCTGCCGACGTCGCAGCGGTTCGCTGGAACGAGCAGCGCATGTCGCAGCAGGGCTATGCGCTCGTGCGGAGCGTCGCACGAATCGAGGGGAACGCCGTCGGCTACACGGAGATCCTGCTCTCCCGGCCCGACCCGACGATCGTGCTGCAGGACGACACCTTCGTCGAGGAGCGGGTGCGAGGTCGCGGCATCGGGCGGGCCCTGAAGGTCGCCAATCTACGACTGCTCATGACCCTCCCGGAGAGCTCGGCGTCACGATTCCTGCAGACCTACACGGCGCCGACGAATGCGCCGATGCTCGCCCTCAACCGATCGGTCGGCTTCACCGAGGTCGACGTCCTCACGGTTCTCGAAGGTCCGCTGGGCTGACGACTCGCTCCCGCATGCCGGGTCGATTCTCCGCGTGGTTCCGGTGCCCTCGGTCAGGCGACGGTGTCGGCCTCGGCCTCGGCATCGGCATCGGCATCGGTGTCGTCGGGGAGGGACCCCATGCTCGTGGAGGACGTCGTAGAGGGGGCGAGTGAAGCGCAGGCCGCGAGTTCGAGCGCCGAGGTGCTGAGTCCGACGGCGGCGAGCGCGAGAGCGAAGCGAGGACTGGGGGGGCGTGAGGTCACGGGATGCCTTCCCTGAGGACGGGAACTTCCATCGTCGCGCCGACGACGGCGTACGGCATCCGCCGAAGGTAGGGACGATGTCGTCCTGCAGACGGATGTTTCACGACCCCCCCTCGGAACCACCTCGGACCCCCGCCCGGATGAGGGCAGGGGTCCGAGCGCTACGCAACCTACCGGCGCACCAGTTCCGCGCTCACCGGCTTCGGGATGAACATCGAGAACACCAGCGCGCCGACGAGGACGACGGCCCCGGTGATCAGCGCCGCGACATACCCGCCCGCCGGCACCTCGCTCGAGGCGAAGGAGGTCTGCGCCGCATAGATGACGACGAAGCTCAGCCCGGCGCCGAGATTGATGGCGCCGGTGTTCAGGCCGGGGAGTGAACCGGGGCGATCCTTCGGCGAGAGCACGACACCCAGACCGTTGAGCATGATGTTGCCGATTCCCGCGTAGGTGATCCCGACCGCGATCGAGAGGAGGAGCAGCACGAATCGCGATGAGGTCTCCACGTTGGCGACCATGAGTCCGAGCACGAGCACGGTTCCGCCCAGCCCGATGCGCAGCATCGTGCGGTATCCGACCGTGGCTGCGAGCCGACCGCTGAGCGGACCCATGAGGAGCCCGGCGAGGGCGTAGGGCATCAGGATCCACAGCGACACTTCCTCCGCACTCATCGAGAGGTTCATCGCGGTGTCCTGCGCGAGTGCGGGGACCACGCCGTTCATGATCGCGAAGATCCCCGACAGGGTCAGGAGCGAGGTCGCGCTCAGTGCCCAGGTAGCCCTCTGCTTCAGCTGGGGGATCGACACGAGCGGATCCGCGATCCGTCCCTCGAGCTTCCAGAAGGCGGCGAAGGATGCAACCGCGACGATGCCGAGGACGACGACGAGCAGCAGGTCCGCGCCGGCGAGCTTGCCGAGCTCGTTGAGCGCGACGAGCATCGATCCCACCGAGACGACGAGCAGCAGCGACCCCCACCAGTCCATGCGGGGACGGTCATCGGCCATGGTCTCCGGGGCGAGCAGGCGCACGGTCAGGGCGGCGACGATCGCCACACCCGCCATGGTCCAGAAGATCGACGCGAAGCCGTGGTTCGTCGCCAGATATCCGCCGAGCAGAGCGTCACCTCCGGCGATCCCTCCGTTGACGGCGGTGACGACACCGAGGAGGGTGCCGTACGCCTTCGGATCCTTCACCGCGGCTCGCAGCATGATCAGGCAGAGCGGAACGACCGGTCCCGACACGCCCTGGATCAGCCGGCCGACGAACAGCATCGGGACGTTCGTGGCCAGCGCCGACACGACGCAGCCCACGGCCATCACCACGAGCATGCCGACGAGAACCCGTCGACGTCCGATCAGATCACCCAGGCGGGGGAGGAACAGGGTGAACAGCGCGGCAGCTGTGAAGAACACCGTCTGGGTCGCGGCGATCTCGGTGGAGGTGGCGTCGAGTTCGCGCTCCATCGTCACCAGCGCGGGGCTCAGCATGCTGGCGTTGAGCTGGAACGCGAGGCAGGCGGCGAGGAGGGCGATCATCAGCGCCACCACGTTCGTCCGGGTGCGAACAGCTTCTGTGTGGTTGGTCATTGCTCACTTCTTCGTGTCTGGTGGGGGGCTTGTCGGTGGTTGATCGGGGGCTGATCGCGTGCGTAATCCTTTACGCACGCCATATCTTTGACTGATGGTGTCGACGGCGGCACCGATGGGGGGTCGGGTCGTGGTGAAGAAGGCGTCGGTCACGCTGCACGAGGTGGCGGCAGCCGCCGGGGTGTCCATCGCGACCGTCTCGCGGGCCCTCAACGGGAAGGACCGCGTCTCCGGCCGCACCGCCGAGCACGTGGCCGAGGTCGCCGAGCGTCTCGGCTACCGCGTCAATCTCATCGGTCGCGGACTGCGGGCGGGCAGCGGTGCCACGATCGGCGTCGTGGTCCCGGTGATCAGCAACCCTTTCTACGGCGAGCTCATCCACCGCCTCGAAGACCATCTGCAGCGCCGCGGCTTCGATCTCGTCATCGCCGACTCGCACGGCGAGGTCGACCGCGAACGCGACCGTCTCCGCATGCTGGTCGAACGTCGCGTCGAGGGGATCTTCGTCGTGCCGTCCGATGCCGAGCTCTCGTACGACGCCGTCGCGGACACCGCCCGCAGAGTGCCGCTGGTGCAGCTCGACCGCCGCGTGATCGACCTGTCCGCCGACTTCGTGGGAGTGGACAACGACGCCGGCATCGATCTCGCCGTCGACCACGTCACCTCCCGCGGAGCGCGTCGGGTCGTGCTCGTCTCGGGCAACGACGTCACCTCGGTGGGCCGTGAGCGACGGGCCGCGTTCGAGGCCACGGTCCGCACCCGGTCGCTGTCCCGCGAGGACAACATCTTCGGCGAGTACCTGCTCGCCTTCGGAGAGCGGGCCGCGGAAGAGCTGCTCGCCCGCGGGCCTCTTCCCGACGCGATCATCGCCGGAGACGACCTCGTCGCAGCCGGCGCCATCGCGGCGTTGAAGCGCGCGGGCAGGAGCGTTCCCTCCGATGTGCAGGTGACGGGCTTCGACGGGACGATGCTCGCCGACGTCTGCGAACCGCGGCTGACGACCGTCGTGCAGCCGTTCGACGGGCTCGCCCAGGAGGCGACCGAGGCCCTGGTGCGACGGATGGAAGACCCCGAGGCCCCGTACGTGCTCCGTCGCCTCGCGCCGAGTCTGCGCGTGGCCGAGTCGACGACGCCCGCCGCTACGCACTGAACCTCATGCCAGCGCGCCGACGGCGTCGGTGACCAGGTTCCAGAACTTCGGCACGTCGAGGGTGATCGCGACGTCGGTGTTCGGCTCCTTGCCGAGCATGTCGTGGAGATCGACGCAGGTCGCACCGGCTGTGAACTCGCCCGTGGTCTCGATGTCCACATGGCAGCGCTGCACGGAGGCGACGGCGCGGTCGATCGCGATGGCCACGGTGATGGGGTCGTGCAGAGGGCCCTCGGGCATGCCCTCCGCCTTCTCGTAGGTGCTGCAGAAGAACCGGAGCAGCTCGACCCCGAAGGCTGCGGTGTCGTTGCCGACCGCACCGATGCGCTGGATGACCTCTTCGGTGATGAGGGCCTGGTGGGAGATGTTGAGCCCGACCATCGTCAGCGGCAGTCCGGAGGCGAACACGACGGCTGCGGCTTCGGGGTCGGCCCAGGCATTGAACTCCGGGTACGCGCCCACGTTGCCGCGCCCGGTCGAGCCGCCCATCCAGATGATCTCCTTGATCTGCGACGTGACCTCGGGGCGCTGCTGCAGCAGGAGCGCGATGTTCGTCAGCGGACCGGTCGGGATCAACGTGATCGGCTCCGATGAAGCGGCGAGCGTGTCGGCGAGGAAGTCGACGGCGTGGCGGGGGTCGAGCGGCACCGTGGGTTCGGGGAGCACCGGACCGCCCAGCGCGTTCTCGCCGTGGATCCACGCACCAGGGGTGAGTTCACGCGTGAGGGGCTTGTCGGCACCGGCGGCGACCGGCACGTTCGTGACCCCGGCGACCGTGAGGGCAATCCGTGCGTTGCGGGTCGTGTGCTCGAGGTAGCCGTTGCCGCCGACGGTCGTCACACCGCGCAGGTCGATGGCGTCGTTTCCGGCCGCGAGCCAGATCGCGAAGACGTCGTCGTGGCCCGGATCGCAGTCGAGAAGGACGGGAGTGGTCATGGTGCTCCTTTGCAGATGTTCGTGCGTAAACGTTTACACTTTCTTGCAGGAACGTCAAGTCGGGTGCACACCGGCGTCGTTGCCTGCCCCGTCCCGCGATCCGAAAGCCGCCGCCATGATCACTCCTGTCTCTCCCTCGCTCGT
>NZ_LSJW01000014.1:0-10799 GCF_001557335.1 Microbacterium sp. CCH5-D1 | reverse complement strand
GGCAGCGCGAACCGCTCGCCCGACTCGGTCGCGAGTACGAGGACTCCTGCTTCTGTGCCGACGATGGTGACGTTTTCCATGCGAATGCCCCTCTGATGGGTGTCCGTTCATGGTGTCACGCGTGAGGGGTCGCGGACGGGAATAGCGTGGGCGTGCCGTGAGTTTCCTCTGTCGCACGGACGAGCATTTGCGTTATGTCGTCCGGTCGTGCAAACTATGGCCGCCGAATACCCGACGGCGCACCACCCACTCGCACCATGAAAGTGGAGATCTACCGCATGGCAACCGATTACGACGCCCCCCGAAAGAGCGAAGACGACTCCGAGTCGATCGAAGCCCTCAAGGAGCGTGTGCCGGACAAGAACTCCGGCTCAAGCGGGGACGAAGACTCCGACAACCCGTCGAGCTTCGACCTCCCGGGTGCCGACCTCTCCGATCTCGAGCTCGATGTCGTCGTGCTGCCCGCGCAGCAGGACGAGTTCACATGCATGAGCTGCTTCCTCGTGAAGCACCGCTCGCAGCTCGACCACGAGGGCGCATCCGGGCCCATCTGCAAGGAGTGCGCTGCGTAAGCAGTCCTTCGAGCGACGTATCACGCGCCCCCGACCGTCTCGGTCAGGGGCGCGCTGTCGTTGGGTGAGCGCGTCAGGTCTGGGAAGCGCGGATCGCGGCGACGAGCCGGTCGGGCGTCCGCGTCGAGATCGTCCATGCGTCCACGGGGTCGTCCTGGTCGAGGTTCGGCACGACGACGATGCCGTCGATGCCGCCGCGGATCAGGTGCCACCCGCGCGCCGGGAGACCGGGGCCGCGGGCATGACGGGCTTCCTCGCCCGTCAGTGCAGTGGGTGCTCCGAGGTGCTTCGTGTCGATGTGCGCGCGACCTGCATGCAGGGTGGAGCCGACGACCGAGACGACCGGTGTGGCGGCGATGACACCGAACACGAGCAGGGCCGATACTGCCGCACCGACGACGAGCGCGACGGTCGAGCCGATCGGCACGAAGACGAGCGAGACCATGGGGCCGGCGACCGCGACGGTCACGAGCAGCCAGAGGCTCGGCGAGAGCCTCTCGCGGTAGCGGGGACGTGAGTCTGTGACGGGGTTCTGCATTAGCCTCATGGGGTGACCGATTCCGTTGATGTCCCCATTATCGCTGCAGTGCTGCCCGGGTATGCGCATCCGGGAGACGCCGGAGCCGATCTCGTCGCCGCCGAGGCGGTGCACCTGGAGCCGGGGGAGCGCGCTCTCGTGCCGACGGGGGTGAGCATCGCCCTACCCGACGGGTATGCGGCATTCGTCGTACCGCGCAGCGGCCTGGCGGCGAAGCACGGCATCTCGATCGTGAACTCTCCCGGAACGGTGGACGCCGGCTATCGCGGCGAGATCAAGGTGAGTCTGATCAACACGGATACCAAGAGCGCGTACGATGTGGCGGTCGGCGATCGTATCGCGCAGCTGATCATCATGCCGGTCACGCGCGCCACGTTCATCCCGGTCGACGTGCTGCCGGACAGCGTCCGTGGTGCCGGTGGATTCGGCTCCACCGGATACCAGGCAGCGACCCACCAGAGCGAAGCAGGACGAGCCAATGACTGACAACAACGAGACCCCTTCGAAGTCGGCACCGTTGAACCGTGCCACCGACGGGCCCTTCGATGACTCCGAGGCCAACCCGGTCCGTCCGTACATCGATCTCGGCGGCATCAAGATCCTGCCGCGCGAAGGTCTGAATCTGCGCCTCGAAGTCGAGGAGCAGTCGAAGCGCATCGTCGCGGTCGGCCTGGACTACGCCGACTCCTCGCTGCAGGTGCAGCCGTTCGCGGCGCCGCGCTCCGGCGGACTGTGGGACGAGACCCGAGTGCAGCTCCGCGACCAGGTCAAAGCTCAGGGCGGTCGCGTCGAGGAGCGCGAAGGCCCACTGGGCAAGGAGCTCCTCGCCGAGGTTCCTGCCACGGCGGCGGAGGGATCAGGGCTGCGTCTCGCGCGCTTCATCGGCATCGACGGCCCGCGCTGGTTCCTGCGCGGTGTGATCGGTGGCGCAGGAGCGTCTGACCCCGAAGCCGCCGAGAAGGTCGAGGACCTCTTCCGCTCGATCGTCGTCGTCCGCGGCGGCTCGCCGATGCCCCCGCGCGACCTGATCCCGCTCAAGATGCCGGCGACTCCGGGTTCCGCGTGAGCGCTCCCGAGCCCGACGCCGAACGCGAGAAGAGCACCTCCGAGATCCTCGGGGCGGCGCTCGGCGGTGCCGCGCGTCGTGCCGGTCTCGATCCCGCTGAGGGCTCCAGCACCCACAAGGTGGTCTGGACGGCGATGGGGGGATGGCGCGGCATCCTCGAGTCCGTGCTGCCGAGCCTCGCTTTCGTCATCCTCTTCACCATCCGCCCGGAGCCGCTGATCCTGTCGTTGGGGGTGTCCGTCGGCCTGGCAGCGGTGTTCACCCTCGTCCGACTGGTGCAGAAGTCGCCGCCCTCCGCCGCGCTGGGCGGTCTCGTCGCGGCTATGGCCGCCGCGGCGCTCGCGCTGTGGACCGGACGCGGCGCGGACAACTTCGTGCCAGGACTCATCACGAACGCGGTCTACGGATCGGTCATCCTGATCTCCGCACTGATCGGATGGTCGCTGATCGGCCTCGCGGTCGGATTCCTGATGGGGGAGGGCACCACCTGGCGCACCGACCGCCGCAAGCGACGTGCGTACTTCTGGCTCGGGATCGCCTGGGCCTCGCTGTTCTTCGCGCGCCTCGCCGTCCAGCTGCCCCTGTATCTCGCCGGCGACGTCACGGCACTCGGGACGCTCAAGCTCATCATGGGGTTGCCGTTGTTCGCACCGCTCATCGCCGTGACCTGGTTGGTCGTACGGGCGCTCCACCCCCGCGAGCCTGCGCGCGAGGATGCCCCCGAGGCGTGATAGATTTATCTTGACATCAAGATAAATCGCAGGCTTTCGCCGGTGCGCTTCCCGGAGCAGACTGGTTAGGTCCCCCTTGCTAGCCGCAGGGGCTCACTGGCGAGCAAGATGGAGGCGCCTGTCGCTCCCATCCGAATAGAAGGAGACGGATTCGTGTCCACGGTGAACAGCTTCGGTGCCAAGAGCACCCTGACAGTCGGCAGCACCGACTATGAGATCTTCCGCATCGACACGGTGCCCGGTTTCGAGAAACTCCCCTTCAGTCTCAAGGTCCTCCTGGAGAACCTGCTCCGCACCGAGGACGGCGCGAATGTGACGAAGGCGCAGATCGAGGCGCTGGGGTCCTGGGACGCAGCGGCTGAGCCCAACACCGAGATCCAGTTCACGCCGGCGCGCGTGGTCATGCAGGACTTCACCGGTGTCCCGTGCATCGTCGACCTCGCCACCATGCGCGAGGCCGTGACGGCTCTGGGCGGCGACGCCAACAAGATCAATCCGCTCTCGCCGGCCGAGATGGTCATCGACCACTCGGTCATCGCCGACCTGTTCGGCTCCGAGAACGCACTCGAGCGCAACGTCGAGATCGAGTACGAGCGCAACGGTGAGCGCTACCAGTTCCTGCGCTGGGGCCAGACCGCCTTCAGCGACTTCAAGGTCGTCCCGCCCGGGACCGGCATCGTGCACCAGGTGAACATCGAGCACCTCGCGAAGGTCATCTACGACCGCGACGTCGACGGCGTGCTCCGCGCCTACCCCGACACCTGCGTCGGCACCGACTCGCACACCACGATGGTCAACGGTCTGGGCGTGCTCGGCTGGGGCGTCGGTGGCATCGAGGCCGAGGCTGCCATGCTCGGTCAGCCCGTGTCGATGCTCATCCCTCGCGTGGTCGGCTTCAAGCTCTCCGGTGAGATCCCCGCCGGTGTCACGGCGACCGATGTCGTGCTCACGATCACCGACCTGCTGCGCAAGCACGGCGTCGTCGGCAAGTTCGTCGAGTTCTACGGCGAGGGCGTGGCATCCGTGCCGCTGGCCAACCGCGCCACCATCGGCAACATGTCACCGGAGTTCGGTTCCACGGCGGCGATCTTCCCGATCGACGACGTCACCCTCGACTACCTGCGCCTGACCGGCCGCAGCGACGAGGCCGTCGCACTCGTCGAGGCCTACGCCAAGGAGCAGAAGCTCTGGCACGACGCATCGCACGAGCCCACCTTCAGCGAGTACCTCGAGCTCGACCTCGGCACCGTCGTGCCGTCGATCGCCGGCCCGAAGCGCCCGCAGGACCGCATCCTCCTCTCGGAGGCGAAGTCGAAGTTCGAGCAGGACATCCTGGCGTACGCGACCGCATCGACCTCGGACTCGGTCGTCGACCTCGAGTCGAAGCACTCCTTCCCGGCATCTGACCCCGGTTCGGTTCCCGGCGAGGAGGAGCCCACCACGCGTCCGGTGCACATCAACAGCGGCGCGCCGGCCAACGCCTCGAAGCCCGTCCCCGTGACCACACCCGACGGGGAGAAGTACATCCTCGACAACGGCGCCGTCACGCTGGCTGCCATCACGTCGTGCACCAACACGTCGAACCCGTCGGTCATGATCGCCGCCGGTCTCGTCGCACGCAAGGCGCTCGAGAAGGGGCTCAAGCAGAAGCCGTGGGTCAAGACCACGCTCGGCCCCGGCTCCAAGGTCGTCACCGACTACTACGAGAAGTCCGGTCTCGACAAGGACCTCGAGGGTCTCGGCTTCTACACGGTCGGCTACGGCTGCACCATCTGCATCGGAAACTCCGGACCGCTGATCGAAGAGGTCTCCGAGGCCATCAACTCGCACGACCTCGCCGTCACGGCCGTCCTCTCGGGCAACCGCAACTTCGAGGGTCGCATCAGCCCCGACGTGAAGATGAACTACCTCGCCAGCCCGCCGCTGGTCATCGCCTACGCGCTGGCGGGGTCGATGCACTTCGACTTCGACAACGACGCCCTCGGCAAGGGCAGCGACGGCGAAGACGTCTTCCTGAAGGACATCTGGCCGACGCCAGACGAGGTGCAGGAGATCGTCGACTCGTCGATCTCGCGCGACCAGTTCATCAAGCAGTACGCCACGGTGTTCGACGGCGACGAGCGCTGGCGCAACCTGCCGACGCCGGATGACGACACGTTCCAGTGGGACGAGAACTCGACCTACGTTCGCAAGGCGCCGTACTTCGACGGCATGACGATGGAGCTCACTCCGGTGAAGGACATCGAAGGTGCTCGCGTGATGGCGACGCTCGGCGACTCGGTGACCACCGACCACATCTCGCCGGCCGGAAACATCAAGCCGGGGACGCCCGCGGCCCAGTACCTGACGGAGCACGGCGTCGACCGCAAGGATTTCAACTCCTTCGGCTCGCGCCGCGGAAACCACGAGGTGATGATCCGCGGAACGTTCGCGAACATCCGTCTCAAGAACCTCATGGTCTCCGCCGTGAACGACGGGCAGGTCGTCGAGGGTGGCTACACCCGCGACTTCACGCAGCCGGGCGGCCCGCAGTCGTACATCTACGACGCGAGCATGAACTACCAGGCGCAGGGCACGCCGCTCGTCATCTTCGGCGGCAAGGAGTACGGTTCCGGTTCGTCGCGTGACTGGGCGGCCAAGGGCACGAGCCTGCTCGGCGTCAAGGCCGTCATCACGGAGAGCTTCGAGCGCATCCACCGGTCGAACCTGATCGGCATGGGAGTCGTGCCGCTGCAGTTCCCCGCCGGCGAGAGCTGGGAGTCGCTGGGCCTCGACGGGACCGAGATCGTCTCGATCTCCGGCCTGGAAGAGCTCAACAACGGCGTCACGCCGAAGACGGTGAAGGTCACGGCCACCCCGAGCGAGCACTCGCCCGAGGGCAAGCAGCCGGTCGAGTTCGACGCGGTCGTGCGCATCGACACCCCCGGTGAGGCTGACTACTACCGCAACGGCGGCATCCTGCAGTACGTGCTGCGTTCGCTCGTCTGATCGCACGCTGGTCGATCGCGTAACGGAGGGGCTCGTGTCTTCGGACACGGGCCCCTCCGTCGTGTCAAGGGGGCCTCCATCCTCGGAGCTTTCCCGGCCCGGGGCGGTAGGATCAGGACGACGCCCGCACCCGTGTCGGGCGTCTTTGACGAAGCCTGTGAGGAGGCGCAGATGCCCATTCTTCCGAGCATCTCTGGACCCCGCGATCTGGATGCCCTCTCGACCGAGCAGCTGGCGGAACTCGCCGCGGAGATCCGCGAGTTCCTGGTCGAGAACGTGTCCCGTACCGGTGGCCATCTGGGCCCCAACCTCGGCGTCGTCGAGCTGACGATCGCCCTGCATCGCGTGTTCTCGTCTCCGGACGACCCCTTCATCTTCGACACCGGGCATCAGTCCTACGTGCACAAGCTGCTCACGGGCCGCCAGGACTTCTCCGGCCTGCGCGTGCGCGGCGGACTCGCGGGGTACCCGCAGCGCGGGGAGAGCGCCCATGACGTGGTGGAGTCGTCGCACGCCTCCAGCTCGCTCAGCTGGGCCGACGGTATCTCCCGGGCGCTCACGGCGACCGGCCGCGCCGACCGGCATGTGGTCGCGGTGGTCGGCGACGGCGCGCTGACCGGTGGAATGACCTGGGAGGCGTTGAACAACATCTCCGATGACAATGACCGCAACCTGGTCATCGTCGTCAACGACAACGGACGTTCCTACGCGCCGACGATCGGCGGCATGTCGCGCTACCTCAACCGGGTGCGTACGGCAGCGGCCTACAAAGACCTGCATCAGCGCTCCGACCGCCTCTTCCGTGCTTTCGGTCCCGTCGGCCGTGCCGTGTTCCGCGGTGTCCGCGGCGGTACCCACGGGTTCCTCTCGCGGTTCACGAACAACGAGGCGCTGTACTCGAACCTCGACATCAAGTACCTCGGCCCCGTCGACGGGCATGACCTCCCCGCGCTGCTCGAGACGCTGGAGCTGGCGAAGTCGTACGGTGCCCCCGTCATCGTGCACACGATCACCGAGAAGGGCCGCGGCTATCAGCCGGCCCGCGACGACGAGGCCGACCAGTTCCACGCCGTCGGCAAGATCGATCCGACGACCGGGGAGACCCTGTCGTCGGGCGGTCGTGGGTGGACCGACGTCTTCTCCGACGCTCTGGTCTCCGTGGGTGAGCAGCGCAACGATGTGATCGCCATGACCGCTGCGATGCTGCGACCGACGGGCCTCGCGCCGTTCGCCGAGCGCTTCCCCGACCGCGTCTACGACGTGGGAATCGCCGAGCAGCATGCCGTGGCCTCCGCCGCGGGACTGGCCTACGGGGGACTGCACCCCGTCGTCGCCCTGTACGCCACCTTCATGGGGCGTGCCTTCGACCAGGTGCTGATGGACGTGGCGCTGCACCGCGCCGGAGTCACCTTCGTCCTCGATCGCGCCGGTGTGACCGGCCCCGACGGGCCGAGCCATCACGGCATGTGGGACCTCGCCATGCTGCAGATCGTCCCGCACATCCGCATCGCCGCGCCCCGCGACGGCGCCCGACTGACCGAAGCCCTCCGAGAGGCGGTCGACGTCGAGGACGCACCGACGGTCATCCGCTTCCCCAAGGGCGAGGTCGCCGCCGACCTCCCGGCCATCGAGCGGCTCAGCGACGGTGTCGATGTACTCGCCCGCGGCGAGACGGAGGACGTGCTCATCGTCGCCATCGGCCCCTTCGCGGAACTGGCGCTCGATGTCGCCGACCGGCTTCGCGCGCAGGGCATCGGCGCCACCGTCATCGATCCGCGATGGGCCATCCCTGTGCAGCCGTCGATCGTGGAGCTCTCGGCTCACCATCGCCTCGTGATCACCATCGAAGACGGGATCCGCGTGGGAGGAATCGGCACCCGTGTCCGGCAGGTTCTTCGAGAGGCGGGGATCGACACGGCGGTGGACGAGCTGGGTCTTCCCGACGAGTTCATCGATCACGCCTCCCGCGATCAGATCCTCGCCGATGCGGGGCTCACCGCGCCCAAGATCGCGCAGGACATCGTTTCGCAGGTGCTCGGGACCCGCATCCCCAAGGCGCGTCACGCGGGCGAGACCGGGACGATCGACCTTTCCCTGCACGAGAGGCATTGAGACCCGTCCCAGGGTTTTCCCGCTCCAGCAGAGTGCCCGCACCGGCGGTGGTGCCGGGGGAGATCAGTTCAGGGCATGCAGTGCCGCGACGGCCTGGGCTCCGCGATCCACCTCTCGGAGTGCGGTCGACAGCAGGTAGCCGTCGGTGAGCGCGTCGCCGGTGACCATCACGCGCACCAGCTCGACGCCGCAGGCGCGGCGAACCTCGTCGGCACTGGCCGCGATGACCCGAGTGTTGATCTCGTCGTTGTGCGGCAGCTCGGCTCCTTCGAGGCTGCGGACCACATCTCGCAGCGCCGCGCCGACGATGTTCGAGGCGCGTTCCTTCACGTTCACCACATCCAACTCGAAGACGCGCAGATCGTGCCCCGTCGGTAGGGGACGCCACTCGAACGAGGCGTGCACGCGATGCTGATGACCGCTCGCACCGCTCAGCTCCCGCGCAGGCAGATCCGTTGCGCGGCACCGCACGTCGACGAGTTTGTACCAGTAGAACAGGGGGAACGCCCCGTGTGAGCCCGGGTCCAGCACGACGACTTCGCCCACCGCGCCACCGCGCTGGGACGGACGCCGTTGAGGGCGGTTGCGGATGATGGGTTTGCCGTTGCGGGTTCGGATGGCCGCCCAGCCCTCGTCGACGGTGACGATGAAGAGCTTGAGGAGAGCGGGGAGCACCAGGAGAGTGGTGAGGATGGCCGTTCCGGTCTTCAGCAGGCCCGACATCCCCTTGCCGCCCAGCATCGTGAAGAGCATGTCCATGTCACCACTGTGCAGGTTCGCCGAGTGCCGATGTGTCGTCGGGCGACCTGCTCGCCGTGATTTCATGCGGTGTTCCCCGCACGTTCCCTGCCCGGCTGCGCGGCGGATACGCGATGGCTCCGGCCGCGCCGTGATCCGGTCTCAGAGAAGCGCGGAGACCGCGCGGGCCACGACGGACTCGACCACTGGACGACAGCGGGCTCTATCCGCGTCGACGAGTCCGATGCGCGTGCGCCGGTCGAGGACATCGTCGACCGTCATCGCCCCCTCCACGCGGACGGCGTACTCGACCTCTGCCGCGGTCAGGGCCGTCGCCTCGTCCAGCAGCTCGTCCGATGAGGGGACGTCACGATCCGCGAGCCGCAACGACGCGGTGCGACTCTGTCGCGACGACGGCAGACTCCGCGTCGTGACGGCGAGATCGACGGCATCCTCGGCCATACGTCGATAGGTCGTCAGCTTCCCGCCGAGCACCGAGATGAAGCCCGACTCCGATGCCGCCACCAGGTGCCGACGGGAGATGTCGGCTGTCGAGTCGGTTCCACTGTCGACAAGCGGCCGCAGGCCGGCGAAGGCGCCACGAACCTGATCGCGTCGGACCGCGGTGGCGAGAACGCGGTTGAGGCTGTGGAGGAGGAACTCGATCTCGGTCTCCGTCGGCTGAGCGACCCGCGGGACCGCGCCGGGTGAGTCTTCGTCGGTGAGTCCGACGATCAGTCGTCCGTGTGCCTGTGGCAGAGCGAAGACGTATCGGCTGATCGACCCTTCGTGAGGGATCGTCAGTGCCGTCGACGGAGCGCCGAGGTCGGCGGCGTCGAGCACGATGTGGGTCCCTCGACTCGGTCGCACCGTGATCGACGGATCGAGTGCTCCCGCCCACACTCCCGTCGCGTTGACGACCGCACGTGCACGGATCTCGAAACGCTCGCCCGTCGTCGCCTCCTCGACCGAGGCCCCATCTGCGCGCAGGGAGAGGGCACGGACCCTGGTGAGGATGCGGGCGCCGAGGGCCGCTGCGGTGCGGGCCACCGTCGTGACGAGGCGCGCATCATCGACGAGCTGACCGTCATAGGCCAGCATCCCTCCGCGGAGGCCCCGCTGGTCGAGGGCTGGCATCAACCGCATGGCCGTGCGCGCGGAGACCACGGCAGGGGCGGGGAGGACCCGGCGCGGGGTGTGTGCGCGCATCCGCAGCACATCGCCCAGCCCCATGCCCACGGTGCCTGCGACACGCTGCCGGAGTGTGACAGTCTGCGAGAACGGCAGGAGCTGTCCGAGGGGGTGGATGAGGTGAGGGGCGATCGAGGTCATCAGGAGATGGCGTTCGTGCGCGCTCTCCCGCGCGGTCGCGAAGTCTCCGGTGGCGAGGTAGCGCAGGCCGCCGTGCACGAGCTTCGAGCTGAATCTGCTGGTGCCGAAAGCCAGATCCTCGGCTTCGATCAGCGTCACGGTGAGTCCGCGAGAGGCAGCATCGAGTGCGACTCCCACGCCCGTGATGCCGCCGCCGATCACGAGCACGTCGACCCGCTCCTCGGCTGCGAGCGTGAGCTCCGTCCTCCGTCGCGCGACATTGAGCGCGGATGGCTCCCTGATCATGGGCGCAGCAGTCCGTCCAGCGCGGCCCGCAGTTCGCGCTCCCATGCCGCCTCCGAGATCAGATCGGAGACGGTCCCGTGGGAGAGCACCGCGGACTGCGCGATGAGCAGCAGCATGACGGCCATCTCCTGCGGTGCACCGTCGCGCACCGATCCGTCGAGCTGTGCGGTTCCGATCGCTGCGGACAGCCACCCGAGGATCATGCGCTGGCTCGAACCCACGCGCTGCAGCGTGTATCGCGTGAACGCTTCCGGCTCGTCAGCCAGCAGCCTCGCATACAGGGCGTCGCTCCGGAACAGGCCGATGAAGCGCAGCACATCGTCGACGAGGGCGGGCCTGGTGGCCGCAGTCGCGGGGAAGGCGCTCAGGATGGTGGTCACACGGCGCAGCAGTGCTGCACGGACGACGTCATCGGCGTCGTTCCAGTTGCGGTAGAT
>NZ_LSJW01000137.1:0-15641 GCF_001557335.1 Microbacterium sp. CCH5-D1 | reverse complement strand
GATCTGGGCGGCGTCGACGAACCGGGGATCGAGGTCGACGGTCTTCGGGTGCGGGTCGCCGTGGTTGGCGGCGATGTACGCGTCGAGCTCGGGGCCGCTGGTCCACGAGGTGATGAGGGCGTAGCGCGGTGCCGTGCCGCGGTGCCAGACCGCGTGCCAGAAGCGCTGCGTGTCGACGATGATGCGGGAGCCGGCGCGCAGCGGCAGGCGGATCTCGGTCGCGGGGTCGAAGCGGTCGGAGCGCAGGATCAGCATCGACTCGGTGTCGTCGGAGAGGTTGAAGAAGCCGCGGACGACCCAGCCGGTGCCCTCTTCGTTGAGGCGGTTGTTGTCGTCCTGGTGCAGGTTGTAGATCGCGTCGGCGTACTCGTTGGGCTGCAGCTCGATCACGCGGCATCGGCCGATGCCCGCGCCCGGTTCCTGGGCCCGGCGCTGCAGCGTCGGGGCGATCGCGACCTGCGAGTCGACCCAGACACCGTCCTTGTCGGTGCGCGGCGGGGTGTGGTTCCAGAAGCCGTTGCAGTCGACGTCGCCGGCATAGCTGGTGAGCGGGGCGAAGCGCGTGATGCCGGAGGAGCGCCAACCGACGTACTCGAGGCCCAGCCATTCAGCGGGATCGGTGGCGGAGGTGTGGTCGTCGAGCACGACGTAGCCGGTGTCGGCCAGTGCCTCGGACGTGATGAAGCCCATGATGGAACCTTCCCGTCATCGCTGCCCCCACAGGCGGCGGGTTGTAAGGCCATCCTAACTCGATCGCCCCTGTCCTGGCGGAGCCACCGCCGGGGAAAACGCCGTCGACCCGCCGATATTCTGGGGGCATGACTCAGCCGCAGGGCGCCCTCCTCGTGGGCAGCGTGAACTACGACGACGCCGAGACCACGATCCGCACCGCCGCGGAGACGCTCGGCACTCGACTCCGCCGGATCCCGGACGGCGAGGTCGGCAAGCGGTTCCACTGGATCATGTTCCAGCCCGACGTGATCGGTCGGGCCGAGGGCATCGAGCGCATCGGCGATGAACCCATCCCGTTCCCCGCCGGCATCGATGCCCGGGGTCTGCGCATCGGCGAGGGCGTAGATGCCTCGGCCATCGAGCTGCCGCCGCTCGGCTACGCCGCCGCCGCGATCGAGTCGTATGCGGTGTTCGAGCGACTGCGCGCCGAGGGTGCGGTTCCGGCGGGTGTGCGGTTCCAGGTGTCGTTGCCCACGCCGCTCGCCGTGATCGCCTCGTTCTTCCACGGCGATGATCGCGGCGCCATCGAGCCCGTCTACACCGCCGCGATCCTGCGCGAGCTCGAGGAGATCCTGGCCGCCATCCCGCACGAAGACCTCGCCGTGCAGTGGGACGTCGCCAGCGAGATGGGCATCATCGAGCGCGCGGCCGGGTACGGATCCGTGATGGAGGCCTGGTGGCCCGGCGAGCCGTTCGCCGGACTGGTCGCACGGCTGGCCGCCCTGGTCGACGCGGTGCCCGCCGACGTCGAGGTGGGCGTGCACCTCTGCTACGGCGACGCGGGGGAGAAGCACTTCTTCGAGCCGCGCGACGCGGCGAACCTGGTCCGGTATGCGAACGCCGTCGTGGCCGCATCCGCGCGTCCGCTCACCTGGCTGCACCTCCCCGTGCCGATCGACCACGACGACGAGGCCTACTTCGCCCCGCTCACCGACCTCGCACCGGTCGACGAGCTGTACCTGGGGCTCGTGCACCGGGAGGACGGGGTCGAGGGTGCCGCACGTCGCATCGCCGCCGCTGCTCCGTTCGTCTCCGCGTTCGGGGTCGCGACCGAATGCGGCATCGGCCGCGCACCCGCCGGATCGACCGAGGGCATCCTGCGCACGCACGCCGAGGTCGCCAGCACCTGGTGAGCTGCTGCTCTCGATTCGCGTGGACGCCCCGCGTCGCGTAAGCTGTTCTGCGGTGACGTGTCCGAGCGGCCGAAGGTGCAACTCTCGAAAAGTTGTGTAGGGTAACCCCCTACCGTGGGTTCAAATCCCACCGTCACCGCCACCACGAAGGCCCCGACTCCCTTGTGAACACTGGGATGCGGGGCCTTCGTCATGTTCGGTGATCGGTCTGCGGTAACGCAGCAAGGGCGTCTCCGCGGATATCTGTTGGCAGGACGTGACGCGGCAAACTGCGATCTGTGCGGCCGACGGCTGCCTGCGTCGCTGCTAGTGGCAGCCCACATCGTGCCGCGGTCTGTTTCCGACGAGGACCACCGGAAGGACTTCGCAGCGATCGCGATGCTCGCCTGCAACCTGGGGTGCGACGAGCTGTTCGAGCTATCGTCCCGCTGTCACATTCGCGAGACTCTCGGCGAGCTCCTCCGCGCCTTCAGGGACATCGAGCGCGGTGTGACGAGGGAGCTCCCCGTCCTCGCCGCGAGAGTAGAACGCGGCCAGGAGCGCGATGATGTTCGGGTACTTTCCCTCGGGTCCGTCCCACTGTGATGCATACTGTGAGTTGCCGACCAGGCGGCCGGTGCAGACCAACACCCGAACGAGGATCTGCTCGACTTCGGCGATCGAGGGTGCGGGCCCGGTCTTCAGTCGTTCGAGCACCGGGAGGACGGAGCGACCCTCCCACTGGATGTCCTGCTGGAGGATCGCCTGGGGGTCGAAGGTCGCTGGGTCGTAGTGGAAGCTGTGCCGCACCCCGTCGTTCTCCGTGATGAGCGCCGAAAAGCCGACCCCGATTCGATCGATGTAGCCCTCTGCGGCGATGCGCACTTCGTCCCGGCTGCGCTGAGCCGAGGCGGCGGTACCGATGTAGAGGATGTCGCGGTCGGGAGCGGCATAGATGTAGGTGTTCTCGGGGTGAGCCTCGTCGGCACGCACCAGCGCGATGCCGGCGCCGCGGGCGATCGCGACGAGATCGTCGACCTTCATGAGTTTGACCATGGTGTCACTGCTTCCTGTGGGTGATCATTCGCCGGAGTCATGCGTGACTATCGGCGCGATCGCCCGTGTGGGAAGCCATGCACGAGGGGTGCCGCAGTCGGTGCAGGAGCGTGACCCGGGAATCTGCCCGAGCTCTTACCTCCTTCGATGCCGGCGACGAAAGGCACAGTCCGATGCCGAAGGGGGCGAGTGGTGATGCTCCGGGCGCTCGACGCCGCCTTCGGGCTTCACTGAGCCGCCGCTCCGGGAGGGGGGATGGGCGATGAGGGGTGATGGCTCTCAGCCGAGCAGTTCCACGCCGAACTCGGAGACGACGGCGCGCAGTTCGGCGAGGTAGCGCTGTGCTTGCTCGGTGAGCTGGATCGCCGAGTGGCCGATCCAGCCGATCTCGATGTTCTCCTCGACGTCGAGCGGGATGGCGACGATCTCGGGGTCGAGGTCGTCGCTGATGATGCCGGTCGAGATGGTGTAGCCGTCGAGGCCGATCATCAGGTTGAAGATGGTCGCGCGGTCGGAGACGCGGATGTCCTGCGGACTCGAGAGGGTGGAGAGGATCTCCTCGGCGAAGTAGAAGGAGTTGTTCGCGCCCTGGTCGAACGTGAGCCTCGGCACGTCGGCGAGATCGGCGAGCGTCACGCGCTTCCGCGCGGCGAGGGGGTTCTTGCGGGAGATGAAGATGTGCGGGTCTGCGACGAAGAGCGGGTGGAAGGCGAGCCCGGAGTCGCGGAGCAGCTTGTCGATCACGTTGCGGTTGAAGTCGTTGCGATAGAGGATCCCCAGCTCGCTGCGGAGGGTGCGGACGTCTTCGATGATGTCCCAGGTGCGCGTCTCGCGCAGGGAGAACTCGTACTCGGTCGCCGCGGTCGCCTTCACCATCCGCACGAGGGCGTCGACAGCGAACGAATAGTGCTGGGTCGAGACGCCGAGGAGTCGCCGGGACGGCGGACGACCGAGGTAGCGCTGCTCCAGGAGCGCCACCTGCTCGACGACCTGCCGGGCGTACCCGAGGAACTCGACACCATCGGTGGTGAGCGTCACGCCCCGGGCGGAGCGGATCAGGAGTTCGCGCCCCACTCTGCCTTCGAGATCCTTCATCGCCGCGGACAGGGTGGGCTGGGCGACATAGAGCAGGTCGGCGGCGGCACTGATCGATCCCTCCGCGGCGACTTCGATGTAATAGGTGAGCTGCTGGAGGGTGATGCCGTTCGAACGCTTGGCCATAGATTCAACCTATGCCACGGCATAGTCGACGCGCATTACCCGATGGGACCTTGCAGTCGTCATCATGGAGAAACCCCCGATCGAGGCCGAGCCCGGCCGATCTTCCACCGATTGGCCGCTCATGGCATCCGAATTCACGTTCCGCATCACGACGACCCGTTTCGACGAGGACTACTCGCCGTCCGACGACTCGCGCATCACCACGAACTTCGCCAATCTGGCGCGCGGCGAGCACCGTCAGCAGAACCTCCGCAACGCCCTGACGATGATCGACCGGCGGTTCAACGATCTGGCGCACTGGGACAACCCGAGCCGCGATCGCTACACGCTCGAACTCGAGATCGTCTCGGTCGCGATCCAATTCGCCACGGAGGGGGAGGATCGGGAGTTCCCTCTTCTCGAGGTGCTGGAGGTGACCATCGTCGATCGGTCGACGGGCACGCGCACTCAGGGCATCGTGGGCAACAACTTCTCGTCGTACATCCGCGACTTCGACTTCAGCGTGCGGTTGCCGGCGGCCACCGCGGCCGCGGGAGGCTTCACCGTTCCCGACGACTTCGGCGACCTGCACGGCAAGCTCTTCCAGCACTTCCTCGACTCCGAGGCGTACCGGGAGCGGTTCACGCTGTCGCCCGTCATCTGCATCAGCGTCTCGACGAGCAAGACGTACCGTCGCACCGAGAACCACCACCCGATCCTCGGTGTCGAGTACGAGCAGAAGGACGGCTCGCTGACCGACGAGTACTTCGGCAAGATGGGTCTCTCGGTCCGCTACTTCATGCCGCGAGGCAGCGTCGCCCCGCTGGCGTTCTACTTCCGCGGGGATCTGCTCAGCGACTACACGAACCTCCAGCTCATCGGCACGATCAGCACGATGGAGACCTTCCAGAAGATCTATCGACCGGAGATCTACAACGCGAACTCCGAGGCCGCGAGCATCTACCGGCCGACTCTGGAGCAGCAGGACTACTCGGTGACCAAGATCGCCTACGACCGCGAGGAGCGCAGCCGGCTCGCGGCCGAGCAGGGGAGGTACGCCGACGCGCATCTGATGACCCCGCACGGCGAGCTCCTCGAGAGGTGGGCCGTCGGCCGTTCCGCAGACTCGCTGGTGTCCGTCGGATGACGAACGGACCAGCCCCGATCATGCCCGAGATCCTTCCCACCTCCATCGTCGGCAGCCTGCCGAAGCCTTCCTGGCTGGCCGAGCCCGAGACGCTCTGGTCCCCGTGGAAGCTGGAGGGCGATGCCCTGGTGGAGGGCGTGCAGGACGCGCTTCGCCTCACTGTGCACGAGCAGCGTCAGGCCGGCATCGACATCATCAGCGACGGGGAGCAGTCGCGCCAGCACTTCGTCACGACGTTCATCGAGCACCTCTCCGGTGTCGACTTCGACCAGCGGGAGACCGTGCGGATCCGCGACCGGTACGACGCCAGCGTGCCCACCGTGGTCGGTGCCGTGAGCCGCGAGAAGCCCGTGTTCGTCGAGGACGCGAAGTTCCTCCGCCAGCAGACCGACCAGCCCATCAAGTGGGCTCTGCCCGGTCCGATGACGATGATCGACACGCTCTACGACCGTCACTACAAGAGTCGCGAGAAGCTGGCGTGGGAGTTCGCGACGATCTTGAATCAGGAGGCGAAGGAGCTCGAGGCGGCCGGGGTGGACATCATCCAGTTCGACGAGCCGGCCTTCAACGTGTTCTTCGACGACGTGCAGGACTGGGGTGTGGCCGTGCTCGAACGCGCAGCCGAGGGTCTGCGCGCGGAGACCGTGGTGCACATCTGTTACGGGTACGGGATCAAGGCGAACACCGACTGGAAGGCGACCCTCGGCTCGGAGTGGCGGCAGTACGAGAAGTCGTTCCCGCTTCTGCAGCAGTCGAGCATCGACACCGTCTCGCTGGAGAGTCACCACTCGCACGTGCCCCTGGACCTCATCGAGCTCATCCGGGGCAAGAAGGTCATGCTCGGAGCCATCGATGTGGCGAGCCCCATCATCGAGACTCCGGAGGAGGTCGCCGATACCCTGCGGAACGCCCTCCGCTTCGTCGACGCGGACAAGCTCGTGCCGAGCACGAACTGCGGGTTGGCGCCGTTGTCGCGTGACGTCGCCCGCGGCAAGCTGCGGGCGCTCAGCGCAGGTACTGCTCTCCTTCGCGAGGAGCTCGGCTCCGCGCTCTGATAGCCTCGAGCTTCCGTGCAGCAACCTGAGGAGGTGGTACCCGTGAACGAACTCACGTCGGTGCTCCTCCAGGGAGACACGGTCGGGCGATAGGTCGTCCGGGAGCGCCGCTTCTTCGCCGCACTCCCGAGAGGTACGACCATGCATTTCACTTCACGACGAATCCTCGACGACCGCGTCACCGAGCGCACGTTCACACTCGGCGACGTCTCCGGCATCCTGTGGACGCCGCCCGCCGCAACGCCGACCGCTCCCGTCCCGCTCATCCTCATGGGCCAGCCCGGCGGCATCGGCATGCGGCGCATGTATCCGAGACTGGTCGCGCGTGCCCGCAACGCCAGCGCGCAGGGCTTCGCCGCCGCGACTATCGAGCTGCCGGGGGCAGGCGAACGCGCTCCACTGCCCGGCGCCGAGCTCGCCAGGGCCGACCTCGTTCGAGCGATCACCGCGGGAGAGAAGCCTTCCGCGGATGTCGTGGACCGGCTGATCCTCCCTCTGGTCGACCGGGCTGTTCCCGAATGGCAGGCGACGCTCGACGAGGCCCTCGGGCTTCCGGAGATCGGCGACCGGGTCGCGTTCTCCGGAGGGGTGATCGCGATCGGCACCCGCCTCGCCGCGATGGATGCACGCATCGTGGCCGCCGGACTCTTCGCCGGCAGCTTCGTCCCACGCTCGACGATGGCAGAGGCCCGACGGGTGACGATCCCGCTGCACGTGCTGCTCCAGTGGGACGACGAGGGCAACGACCGCCAGATGGCACTCGACCTGTTCGATGCATTCGGCTCGACGGAGAAGACGCTGTACGCCAACATGGGCGGCCACACCGGAGTGCCGGCGTTCGCCGGGGAGGACGCCGCCCGCTTCTTCGCCCGTCACCTCGGGGGGTGCGTGAGGGCAGGAGGCCGAGTGATCTGACCGGGGCGCGGAGGCGAGGCGCTCGCCGAGGGGGAGGGATCCGGCGAACGCCCCGTCTGCACCCGATGCCTGCGAGCGCGGCCCCCCACGATCTCGCGCTACGACCGGAGCACGATCAGGATGCGCCTGATGGAGCCGGAATGCAATGAACCTTCGTGTTTTCCTGCGCAGTCTGGACAAAAGTCATCATCCCTTTGGGATCGCCTATCCTCGCGAATGGGTGGTTTCCTCTTGCACATAGCGAACGCCCAGGTCTACGCTCCGGCTGGGGGAGATGTCCGACCGGAATGAGTCGCGATGTCCAGTGGTGCGCAGTGGAGGAACAAGGTTCGGCGAGGTTCTGAGCGTCGCGGGTACGCGCGCTCGATGCTCGCGGCGATAGGGGTGCTGCTGCTGGGAGGTGGAGGAGTCCTCGCGGCTTCGGCTGCGGTGGCCGCGCCGGGGAGTCCAGGAGTTCCACAGGCGCCGGCCACCGCGGTGTATCTGGAGACCTTCGAGAATCAGACCGCGACCAACGGCATCCGCATCGGTCAGTACACGGGCGGTGCGGCGGCGAACACGGAGACGTACGTGACGAGTCCGAACTGGGCTCCGGTCGCCGACCAGTGCAACGGCTGGGTCCTGCGCTCGACGACACCGCGGAACGCGGCCGTGACCGGCGTCGATTCCGGCTGCGATGCCACGGCATGGGCATATCTCCAAGGCATGGCGACCGCGATCGGCCTGTACAAGGGCCAAGCGTTGGCGGCGGCTCAGCAGAACCAGATTCTGTCCGAGTACACCAACGGCGGCTCCGCGCCCGGTCCCGGCGTCGAGTTCCAGACTGCGAAGCCCATCACGGCAGGGATCGTTCCCGGACACTTCTACCTGATCAGCGCTATCTACGGTGCCGCGAACTGCGTGTCCGAGGGCCCGACACTGAACCGTGTCGATCCGCGGCTGAGTTTCAACCTGATCGTGAATCAGACGGGCAGCGGGCCTGCGCCGGGCACGGGAGGGGGCACGGTCACCACCCTCGCTAGCGGTCTCAACCCGTGCACGGACCCGGCAGCGCGAGAGATCACTGTGGGCGGGAGGCTCTTCCACGTCGCGGAGCTGCAGTCTGCGGGGTTCCGTGCGGACGCGACGACGACCTCGCTCGGCGTGCAGCTGTTCAATGCCGCCGGGGGCTTCCGCGGGAACGACAGCGGTTTCGACGATCCTCGCATCGTCGACGCGACGCCGCAGCTCGACAAAGCGTTCAGCCCGTCGACGGTGAAAGTCGGTCAGACCTCCACGCTGACATTCACCATCACCAATACAGACGACCTCGAAGCGAAGAACGGGTGGTCCTTCACCGATACCCTCCCGGCAGGGCTCCGGTTCGCGGGCGACCCCACCACCGACTGCCCGGCGGGAGTGGCGACGGTCGACGGAACGACCGTGAGCGGGACCGGCAACATGGACGCTGGGACCGTCTCGTGCACGTTCACGGTTCCGATCACCTCCGATACCGAAGGGTCGTACACCAACGGCCCTTCGAACATCGGTCCGATCAGCGGGCTGCTTCAGCCCGGTAACAGCACGGTCGTCTTCACCACTGCTGACGCGCCCGCGATCAGTCTCGTGAAGTCCTCGAGCTTGACCGACCCGGCGCAGTACGTGCTGAACGCCCCCGTGACGTACTCGTTCCTCGTCACCAACACGGGGAACGTCGACCTCACCGCGATAGCAGTCACCGAGACGGCATTCAGCGGCACGGGTAGCCCCCCGGTCACTTCTTGTCCGCAGACCACGCTTGGTTCCGGCGAATCGATGACATGCACCGCCGGGTACACGCTGACACAAGCAGACATCGACGCGGGCGAGGTGACCAACACCGCGCAGGTGACCGGCACTCCACCGGAGGGTGATCCGGTCAGTGCGACCGACGATGCCGTGATCTCGGGGAGCGAAGCGCCGCAGCTCTCTCTCGTGAAGACGGCTGACGCGAGCGGTGTGCAGTCGCCGACACGCGTGGGCGATCCCATCGACTACACGGTCCTCGTGACGAACACGGGCAACGTCACACTCACCGATGTCGCGGTGACCGACACGTTGCTCGGAGGAGCCATCGCTTACGCGTGGCCAGGCGTACCGGGAACCCTCGCTCCCGGCCAGAGCGTCACCGCCACCGGAACCCACGGTGTGACTCAGCCGGACATCGAGATCGGTGCGGTGACGAACACCGCCAGCGCGACCTCCCGAGACCCCAATGGTGCCGAGGTGCCTGCGGGGCCGCAGTCGACGACGACGCCCCTGAACCAGCTTCCTGCCCTCGCCCTCGAGAAAGAAGCGACACCGTCCTTCGGAACGCCGCCGGCACCCGGCGAACTGATCACGTTCTCTTTCACGATCACCAACGACGGCAATCTGCAGCTCCGAGACGTCGCGATCACCGATCGACTCGCCGGCCTCTCTGCAGTCGCCTACACATGGCCCACCGATCCAGGCACACTCCCACCGGGTGCGTCGGCGACAGCCACGGCGACCTATGCGATCACCCAGGCTGACATCGATGCGGGTGTGGTGCTGAACTCGGCCATCGCCAATGGGACCACCGCGAACGGCGCGAACGTGCCATCGAATGAACCCGAAACGGAGACACCGATCACCCAGGCGCCCGCCCTGACGCTGGTGAAGACCGCGGATCCTGCGGGGATAACCGAGCCGGCCGAGATCGGCCAGCCGATCGCGTACTCGTTCACGGTCACGAACGCGGGCAACACCACTCTCACGAGCGTCGCGATCACAGACCAACTCGCCGGCCTGCCGGCTCTGACCTATATCTGGCCGTCCGCGGACGGAGTGTTGCGGCCTGGGCAAGCAGCGACAGCGACGAGCACGTACCTCGTGACTGCGGCGGACATCGACAACGGCGAGGTGACCAACAACGCCACGGCCTCGGGGCAACCGCCCACCGGAGACCCCGTTTCGTCGGAACCGCAGACGACGACCACGCCGCTGATGGAGGCTCCGTCGATCGCCCTCGTGAAGACCGCGGACGCGAGCGGGATCACCGACCCTGCAGTACCCGGGCAGTCGATCATCTACTCCTTCACCGTGACGAACACGGGAGGTGTCGCACTGACGGACGCCACCATCACCGACGCGCTCACCGGGCTGCCTCCGCTGGTCTACACCTGGCCCGCCGCCGAAGGAGTGCTGCTTCCCGGTGAAGCCGCCACGGCGACGAGCACCTACGGCATCACCACTGCCGATATCGACCGGGGGGTCGTGACGAACAACGCCATCGCGTCGGGTCAGCCGCCGACCGGGCAACCGATCGTGTCTGATCCGGCGACGACGACCACGGAGCTCAGGGTGACGCCTGTGCCCACCCCGACACCTGCGCCGCGCCCTGACGCCGGGGGGTTGTCGAACACCGGCGGCCCAGTGCCTGTCATCGCCCTCGTCGTCGCCGCAGGGCTGGTCGTCACGGGAACTCTTCTCGCCTCGGCTGCCCGCAAGAGGAGGATGCGCGACTAGCGACCAATCCTTTTCCGTCCGGACGGTTCCCGCTCCTGTCAAGGCCCGATACGTCGAGGACGGATCATCCTAAAGTCATCGAATGCCGCCCTTGACCCGACGGGTGGCAGGAGGACTCGCCGATGACCGAAGACTCTGCGCCCACCGACTCTGCGCCCACGCAAGAGCTGCTGGGCGGGCGCTATCAGCTGCGGGAGTGCGTCGGACAGGGCGGAATGGCCCGCGTGTACCGCGCCGACGATGTCCTGCTCGGCCGGACAGTGGCGATCAAGCTGCTGAACGGGGGGAGCGAGGGCGTTCCGTCCGAACGCGCGCGCAGCGAGATGACGCTGCTGGCCTCGCTCAACCACCCCGCGATGGTCACGCTCTACGACGCCCAACTGGTGCCGGGCAAAGCCGAGTACCTGGTGATGGAGTTCGTCGACGGCCCGACCCTCTCCGCCCGCATCGCCCAGGGCCCCGTGCCGCCGACCGACGTGGCCATGATCGCCGCGGATCTCGCCGAAGCGCTGCATGTGGTGCACGGTGCCGGCGTGGTGCACCGCGATGTGAAGCCGTCGAACGTGCTGCTCTCGCCCACCTCGCTTCCGGGGAGCCGTTCGGGCGCGAAGCTCGCCGACTTCGGTATCTCCGTGCTCGTCGACGATGCCCGGCTGACGTCGCCCGGTGTCGTGATCGGCACTGCTGCGTACCTCGCCCCCGAGCAACTCCGGGGCGCGCCTCCTGCTCCGGCGGCCGACATCTACTCCCTGGGACTCGTGCTGCTGGAGGCGCTCACCGGGAAGCGGGCGTTCGGCCAGGCGGAGGGGATCGGTGCGGCGATGGCGCGTCTCATCGAGGTCCCTGAGGTGCCGAGATCCGTGGGTCCGCAGTGGGCGGATCTGCTGACCCGGATGGTGGCGATCGCGCCCGAGGACCGGCCCAGTGCTGCTGCCGTGTTCGCCGCGGCGTCCATGCTCGCGTCTGCGCCGGCCATCCCGCCTCGCCCTCCCGTGCCCGTGATCGCCCCTCCGGTCCCGGCCATGAGCGCCGCTTCCGCTGCCAGCACCGCACCGACACTGCTCCTCTCCTCGAAGCCTTCGGACCGTGTGGTGCCCACGCGTCGCCCGACGCGACGGTGGGGAGTGATCGGCACCGCCGCTGCCGCGGTCGTCGCCGCCTCCGTGCTCGTGGGGGTGTGGGCGGCAGGTCAAGGGTTCGGAGACACCGGCGACCTGGAGACCGGCGATGTCGATTCCGTCGTCACCGAGCAGACGCCGGGAAGCTCGCCCTCGCCGGATCCGACACCGGATCAGGCTGACGCGCAGCAGGACACCTCCGGGACTGTCGTCCCCGTCGTCCCGGCTGAGAACACGCAGCCGACACACGTCGATCAGGTCGTCGATCAGACGAAGGACGAGCGCAAGGCGGCGGAGCAGGCGGCCAAGGACGAGCGCAAGGCGCAGGAGGAAGCCCAGAAGAAGGCGGACAAGGAGCAGGAGAGGGCGGACAAGGAGCAGGAGAAGCGGGACGCGAAGAAGTAGCGCCCCCCGACCCGATCAGCCCGCGGCGGCGCGCTCCCCGTCGGAGTTCGGCGTCCAGCCGTACCAACCGCCGTCCGTGGCCATCACGGCCCAGTCGCCGCAGGCGAAGACGGTCTTCGCCTTGTACGGATCGGGGGCGCCGTCGAGCGTCCAGGACGGTGCCGACTGCCGCTCGACCTCGGTGCAGGCATCGGCCAGGTCGGAAGCGCTGGTGAGGAGGATGACCGCGTCCTCGGCCTTCTCGACCGTCGAGGTGCGCACGGTGATCTGCGAGGAGTCTGCGGGAATCCAGTCCGCGTCGACCCCCGCCCCCTTCGCGAAAGCGGCCGCATCGTCGAAGGTGGAGGTGGACTGCTTGTGGACGATGCTGTCGAAGGCAGAGCATCCGCTGAGGGAGAGTGCGCCCGCGACGATCAGGGCGGAGGCGGCGAGAAGCGGTCGTACGTTCATGCCCCCAGCCTCGCGGCTGTGCCGCCCTCGCGGCATCCCTCGCGCGAGGTATCGGCGTACCTCGGACGGATGACTCGTGGGCGTGTCGTGAGTCGTTCCGCGACGGTCGACGGTCCGGATGTCCCCCATGTGTGCGATGCTGGAGAAGACCACTCAGCGATCATTTCGGTCGCGCCTCTGGCACGGGTTCCCGTGGCGAAACAGAGGAGCGCCTCATGGGCAGGTTCATCTATGAAGGCGACGTCAAGACCGAGATCGAGGATCGTGCGCTGACGCACATCCAGCTCGTCATGACCGCGAAACTCCGTCGAGGCGAGCCGTTCGGTTTCAGCTGGAAGGAAGACGTCAGCATCGGCGGCGGACGCACGACCGTCTGGGTGCATGGCGGCAGCGCGCTCGTCTTCAAGTACAGCGGGAGTCGTCAGCCCTCGATCAATCGCGAGTGGATCGAAGCGCTTGCTTTCACCGCGAACTCGCCGAGCGGTCTGTATCTCGTGCCAGAGCCGGTGGACGCCGGGCCCCGCGAGCCGAACCGGGTGCTCGAGCGGGCCTGACCCAGAACGACGCATCCGCCCACGGTCGATTCGGCCGCGAACGGATGCGTTCGTCATCTGCCGGGGGTTCAGCCGCCGGACGGGTTCTCGAGCGGTTTCCCGTCTTCGTCGGTGGTCTCGTCCTCGAGCACCTCTTCGGTGTCCGGAGCGCCTCCCGATGCGGTGTCGGCCTCCTCATCGGAGCCGGGGGTGCCCTGGGTGTTCTTCGGATCGCTCATGCTTCTCTCCTCTCGTCGGGACTGGCGACGGTAGTCCTCGGTGCCGATCGGCGTCAGGGGGTTGACCGCGCGCGGGCGCAGGGGTGCTGATAATCTGCGGGCCATGCAGCCACCCGAAGACGAGCATCCTCGATCGGGCGGAGAGTCGGCCGACGTCGTCACCGCCGCGATCAAGGAGCGGATCTACGCCACCTTCACCGGCCTCGCCATCGTGCTCGTCCAGAACTCGAACGTCGAGCACACCAGCGCCGCGCGGGCGAGCATCACCCTTCTCGTCGGCATCGTCGCGATCGCGGTGGCCGGGTTCGTGGCAGAGCTCCTTGCCCACCTGGCCGTGCACGCGACCTTCCCTGACCGGCGGGAGTTCGGGCGGATGCTCCGCCTCACGAGCACGGCGATCGCCTCGGCGGCCATCCCGCTCCTTGTGCTCCTCCTCGCGGTGGTGGACTGGATCGAGCTGGGCACCGCTCTCACGATCGCTTCGATCGTCTACGTCGCCATCCTCGGGTTGATCGGGTACATCGCCGTCCGTCGCACCCGAGCGCCTTGGTGGAAGCAGGTGATCGCGCTGGGGATCCTGGTCGCCCTCGGCGGGCTGGCCATCCTCATCCAGCAGCTCGCCCACGGACACTGAGGGCTCTGCTCTCGCGTCGGGCGCCGGAACCCGAGAAATGTCCTGCTCCGGAGTAATCTCAGAGGATGGGAACTCTCGAGTACAACAGCTCTCGTCCTCCGATCAAGGTCGACGACGCGACGTTGGCGCACCTGAAGATCGTGATCGGCACCAAGCTGCGTCGACACGAGAGTTTCATGATGACGTGGCTGCCCGAGGAGAAGAACCCCGCCGGTCGTCTCACCATCTGGATGCACCCCGCGATCCCGCTGATCCTCGCGTTCGACGGCTCGTCCATGCCCGAGATCGACACCAAGCGGATCGAGCGCATGATGGAGCACCTCAACGCGCGCGGTGAGCTCGTCCTCGATCAGCTCGGCTGAACACGTCCGCTCGTCCCGCTTCCCTATAGTGGGGTCATGCGACGTTGCTCCGCCCTGGCCCTCGGTCTGTCCGCCGTCCTTCTGTTGACGGGGTGCGCCTCCGCGGTGGGCGACGGCTCCGCCGCGCCCACGTCCGAACCCACCGCCACGCAGAGCGCACCGCCGGCGGGAGTCGACGCAGCAGCCGAGGATCAGGCACAGGCCTGGCTGGATGCGGCCGTCGTGCCGCCGGGGGCAGTGCGCGTGACCGAGAAGCCGGTCTCGTTCGGCTCGTACCAGGGGTGGCCGTGCCAGCCGGTCGCCCAGCTCGAGGGCTACTGGACCGTGGCCGACTCGACGGTTGCAGGGGCTGCGAACTGGTTGCGAGACAACCCGACAGCGGATCTCGTCAGCACGGCATCGGGCATGGCGTGGCCCGAGGATCCGAACCTCGACGGCGTGCTCATCGGCTACATCCCCGCCGACGAATCGCAGCAGGGCGTCGTCTACACCGTCGCGAAGATGGACTCGGGCGTCGCGATCCGGGCGGAGGTCGCGGCCCTCAGCGCTTCGGCGACGTGTCCTTCCCTCGCGCCCGGAGAGATGCTGGGCAAGCCGGGACAAGGCTGAGCGCCCCCGCGGAAGTCCGCGAAGGCGCTCCTCTCACCTGCTGAAGGCCGTCAGTCTTTGCCGGGGTTCTCGGCGTCGGTGCTGTCGTCCGTGCCGGCGTCCTTGTCCGTCGGCGGCACGGTCGGCGGGGTTCCCTTGCCGTCCTCGGCCCCGAGGTTGTCGTTGTCCTCCGGCCCGGGAGAGGGCTCGGTGCTGATGTCGTTCCGGTCGTTCGTGCTCACGGGAGCCTCCTTGGTCGCTGCGGGTTCTCGACGCGCGTCGACGTTCTCAGGGCAGGTCTTCGACGTCGATGCCGTCCTCGTCGGTGTCCTCGTCCTCGTCGGTGTCGTCGTCGTCGATGTCGTCGTCGGTCGATGGCATGTCCGGGTCGATGCCCTGGGCTTCGACCTCGGGGGTGTCGTCTGAGTGGTGCTGGGGATCTGACATGCGGTTCTCCGATCGATCAGTGGGCTGGTCGACCAGTGTCGCCTGACTTCCGTGCGGTCCGTCTGCCCGTTGACAGGTGGGCGCCCGCGAGCGGACAATCCCGGTTGCAGCTCGGCGGGCGTGCGCTCGGGGGAAAGGGGG
>NZ_LSJW01000136.1:0-4354 GCF_001557335.1 Microbacterium sp. CCH5-D1 | reverse complement strand
GGTGGCTTCATCCGCCCGCGCTGAGCTGCTGTTCCGAGACGGAGATTCCCTGGTCGTGGGCATGTTCGCTCGGTCGCTGCTCTCCGGCGCACCCCTCGACTGGGCGATGTCGAGCGTACTCTTCCTGCCCGAGTCCGCGGGGTTCTCCGGGCTGGACGCCGCGCTCGGGCTCGATGTGAACGGATTGCTCACGGTGAATGCCGTGGTCAACATGCTGGCCCTCTACGGTGCACTCCGCGTCGCCGTAGGGCGTCGGCGGGACAGGACAGCCCCCGTCGCATGGGCGCTGCTCGGGATGGGCACCTTCGCGATCCTCGCCATGACCGATCTCTCGGGGTCCCGAGACGCCCTGGAGCTGGCCTCACTGCTGCTGACGACCACGTACTACGCCGCCACCGTGGTCGCCGTCGTCCTCTGTGTGGGACTGGTCCGTCGTGTGCTCGACCGAAGCGCAGGAGGTATCGGCGCACTGATCGCGCTCGGGGCGATCGCCGCCGTGTCGACGCTCTCGAATCCCCTCTTCGCCGCCTGGGCCACGGTTCCGCTCTCGCTGCTGCTCCTCGTGATGCTCCTTCGCCCGCCACGACGAACACGCACCGCAACGATCCTCGTCGTGCTGGTCATCGGCACCGCGCTGGGCTTCCTCGGACGCATTCCGCTTCGGGCATGGATCGCCAACACCGGTGCCGGCTACATCCAGCCCGAACTCTGGACGGAATCCGCGGGCTACTACGGGGGCCTTCTCCTCGACCGCCTTGCGACGCCCGCAGGGATCTTCGGAGTCGTGGTCGTGGTGGCTCTGGTCGGCTGGGCGATCGCGAACACGGCACGCGTCGGAGACACCGGCTCACGTTTCGTCGCCACGGTCGCGTGGGCCATGCCCGCTCTCGTCCTGGTCGGGGCGATCGCCCTCGGTACCCACGCCGCCCGTTACCTGCAGCCGCTCGCGTTCGGACCCGTGCTCGTGATCGTGGCCGCTCCCCATATCCCGCGGATGCCCGCCCGGGCACCCCGTGCCCTCACGGCCACCGCGGCCGTGCTCCTGCTCGTGTGCGGGGCGCTGAGCGTGCCTCGGCTCGTCGCGGCGAGCACGACGCCCGACCCCGATCTCACCTGCGTAACCGACTGGGTCGATGCCTCGGGCCGAATCGGCGGCGGACAGTTCTGGACCGTGCGGCTGCCGAAGCTGCATGTCGCCGATCCCCGCCACCTCGTGCAGGTCGATCACGAGCTCGACGCGTACGCATGGTTGGTGAACCGCGAGGACTTCGACGTCGACGGAGTCTCGTTCCTCGTCGAGGACTCCCAGACCGTCGCGTGGCAGCTCTCCCCACCAGCGATACCCGACGATGTCGTCGAGTGCGGGCGATATCGCATCCTCGACTTCGGCGAACGCGTTCTGCCGCTCGGCTCACAGCACAGCTGAGCACTCGGCGAGGACGCCGCTAGCGCGGGACGGGGCCCGTCGTGGTGCCGGCTCGGAACACGCAGGTGAGGTGCTGCGTGATCCCGGGTTCGCCACGCAGCATGCGGGCGATCTGCTCCCCGGCAGCGCGCCCCTTCTCGACCGCGGGCTGCACGCTGGTCGTAAGCGTGAGATCGCCGAGCCCGTCGACCTCGATGCCGTCGAAGCCCGCGACGGAGAGATCTTCGGGCACGCGGAGACCCAGCTCCTCGGCTGCGCGGATGACGCCGACCGCAAGCAGATCGCTCTGCGCGAGCACGGCCGTCGGTCGAGTGGCCGGGTCGGTCAGGAGCATGCGGCCGACCAGCACGCCCTCATCGATGAAGCTGCCGGACGCCGAGATCGCCGGCGCGTCCGGGAAGACCTGACGCATCCCCTCGAGACGGTGCACTGAGACGTCGACGGTCGCTTTCTCGACCCGTTCGGGCGTCACCAGCGCGCGCTCGCGCTCGCTGTCGAGCGAGAGGGTGACCAGCGCCGCGTCGCGGTGCCCGAGGTCGTAGACGTGCTGGGCGACGTCAGCGGAGGCTGCGACGTTGTCGAGGGTGATGCGCGGGATGCCCTCTCCGGCGTCGCCTTCGATGACGACCACGGGCAGTCCGCGGCCGAGGACCACTTCGAGCGAGGCCTTCGTGCGCCCGGAACAGCCGATGAGCACGAAGGCGTCGACGGGGGCGTTGGTGATGGCTGCACCCTCCTCCCCCGGCTCGTCGCGCATGAGGAGGATGCCGGCGCTCAGGTCGGCGAGCCCGTCGGTGAGGCCGTCCATCATGGCGGTCGTCACGGGATCGAGGAATGCTGCACGCAGATGCCCTTCGAGCACCACGGCGACGATGCCACTGCGTCCACGTCGCAGCGAGGCCGCACGAGGGTCCGGCCCCGCATAGCCGAGATCGGCTGCGGCGGCGAGGACGCGCTCCCTCGTGGCGGCGGCCACGTTCGCCTTGCCGCTGAAGACGACGGATGCGGTGGAGGTCGCCACGCCCGCCTCACGTGCGACGTCGGCGATCGTGGGCCGACGCGGCGTCTCCTGGCTGCTCATACTTCGAGGATAGCTCCCCGCGCTTCCCTACGGTCGAATCGATTCGATAGGCTGTCCGGCATGGAAACAGCCCTCTCTCGTTCGCAGTTCGTGCGCTGGCGCGCGGCGATCTTCGCCATCTTCCTCGCGAGCGGCCTCTCGATCGCGACCTGGGCGTCGCGCGTGCCCGGGATCAAGGAGGCGCTGGGACTCGACAACGCGCAGGTCGGTCTGATCCTGCTCGGCATGGGCATCTCGTCCATCCTCGGCATCTCGACAGGCCCCGCGGTGATGGCACGTCTGGGCGCCCGGCGCGGGATGCTCCTCACGATGCTGACGTTCGCGCTCGGCATCGTGCTGGTCGGCCTGGGCGCGAACGTGTTCGGTTCCGTCCCCGTCGTCATCGTGGGCATGGTGCTGTTCGGCTTCGGCAACGGGTCGGTCGACGTGATGATGAACGTCGAGGCGACCGCGATCGAACAGCAGATGGGCAAGACGATCCTGCCGGTCTTCCATGCCTTCTTCAGCTTCGGCACCGTCATCGGTGCGGGGATCGGCGCTCTCGCCGCGCAGCTCGCCGTCGACGTCGCGACCCACGCCGCGATCATAGGCGGGCTGATCGCCGTGATCGCGATCGTCTGCTTCTTCCAGGTCCCGGTGCGCGAGGCCGCCCTCGATCCCGCGGCGCATGAGAAGCCGGCCTTCCGCGTCCGCATGCACACGGCGCTCGAAGCGTGGCGCGAGCCCCGCACCTACCTCATCGGTGTGGTCATGCTCGGCATGTCTTTCGCCGAGGGCGGGGCCAACGACTGGATCGCCCTGGGCACCGAACAGGGTCACGGCTTCGCCGAGGGCACCGGAGCCGTATCCCTGGCCGTGTTCTCGGTCGGCATGACCGTCGTGCGCCTGTTCGGCGGTCCCCTCGTGGATCGCTTCGGCCGCGTCCTGGTCCTGCGCATCCTCGCAGCGACCGCAGCGTCGGGCATCCTGCTGTTCATCCTCGCCCCCACCTTCCCGCTCGTGCTGGTCGGAGCCGCGCTGTGGGGAATCGGCGCATCGCTCGGCTTCCCGCTGGGCATGTCGGCGGCGGCAGACGACCCCGCCAAGGCCGCGGCCAGGGTGAGCGCGGCCGCCACGATCGGCTACATCGCCTTCCTCGGCGGTCCGCCGGTGCTCGGAATCATCAGCGAGCACATCGGTCTGCTCAACACGCTGTTCATCCTGGTCGCGCTGGTCGTGATGTCCGGGCTGTTCTCGGGTGCTGCGCGTCCGCTCCGCGACGACGAGAAGAGCTCGGTCGCGACGGTCGCACAGGGCTGAGCATCAGTCGTCGCGGCCGCGTACGAGTGCGGCCGCATGCGACCGACTGCGTGCGCCGAGCTTGGTGAGCACGTTGGAGACATGCGTCTTCACCGTGGGGACCGAGATGCGCAGCCGGGCGGCGAGCTGGGCGTTCGACCACCCCTGCAGGATCCCGTCGAGCACGTCCTGCTCCCTGGCCGTCAGCTCGACCATCCCCTCGCGGCGCCTGACCGGTGCCGGCACGGCGGCGCTCTCGGCGACGGCGGCGAGCGCTCGGCGCGTCACCCGCGGATCGAGCGCGCCTTCGCCCGCCGCGATCGCCCGCACGGCCCCGCCGAGCGTGGGAGCGTCCACCGTCTTGAGGAGGAAGCCGACGGCGCCTGCGCGGATCGCCCCGAACACCAGGTCATCCTCGTCGAAGCTCGTGAGGACCAGCACGTCGCTCAAGTGGCGCTCGACGATCTCCGCCGTCGCCGATATCCCGTCGCGTCCCGGCATCCGCAGATCCATCAGGACCACGTCGGGACGCAGCGCCGCGGCGTTGCGGACGGCGACATCGCCGTCCG
>NZ_LSJW01000135.1:0-7858 GCF_001557335.1 Microbacterium sp. CCH5-D1 | reverse complement strand
GGATGGTGTGGCGGCGGAGGGGGCGGAGCCAGAGAATCACGCGTTCGACGAGGATGTCGCTGTTGGTGAGGCCCAACGTTGCGGTGATGTCGAGTCGTAGATCTGCCGCCGACTGAGTGCGCCATCGTGCGCAGTGTGCACGATTGGACAAGATCTGCAGAACGCGCACCGTCGCGCGGTACAGATGTGCGCGGCGATCGATCTCGCGTACCGCGCTCATCAAGCACGGATTCTGCCCGGTCTCTGCGTTCTGGGCGGAGAGCGTTTCGTTGTCGCGCACCATGGCCCACACTTGACCGTGCAGTTGTGTGGTGACCCGACCAGTGGCGACGAGTCGACGGAAGGAGAGTTCCGCGTTCCGAAGCGTGGGATCGAAGGGAACGATCACCTGGGTATCGGGTTCGGTTCCGGGACCGACCCACACCATCTGCCTCGGGTGTCGGAGACAGAAGTTTTCCCGATCGTGGGGAATTTGCTCGATCGTCTCCCCGGCACTGCATAGGCGGCACAGGAAGCGCTGCGGGTAGGCCCGTGTGGAGTCCGGTTGCGCTAGACGCTTCATGCGGAGGTAATGACCGGCTGGGCGCCCTGCCGTCGCCTCGACCGTCCGAGCGGCCGCTTCGTCGTCGATCCAGACGCGGTGGATGTTCGGTTGCGCTCGGCTGGTCAGTGCCCTCTCGGCGAAGTCGAACGGTACTCCTGCGGCGCGGCATTGCCGCTGCGCGTAGGAGCGTGGCGTCTCAAGATGATGCCACTTGGGTCGTTTCGCCCACGCCTGCGTGCTGATCATGCGGCGTCCACCAGGTCGTCCAGGGTGACGTTGTGTGTGTTGAGCGTGGTGCGCCGGAGAGTATCGAGAACCCCGAAGAGTCGCTCGCGGGTTACGGTCTCCGAGGTGCGCGATTCGTCGCGCAAGATGGACGCGACGAGGCGGTCCACGATCATCGCGAGAACGGCGAGTTTCCCGTCGGTGGCGTGGACTAGCGTGCCGGCGTTGCGGGTGAGAAGGCCGTGGGCGTGCCCGCAGAGCGGTAGGAAGCTGTCGAAGGTGGCGACCCATTTGATCCATTGTTCGAAGTCCTCTTGGACGGCGGGGTCGATCTTGTCGAGTGTGACGAAGTCGCAGCGTGCGCTGACTTGCAGGCCGTCGCCCGTCTTGAATGCTTGGTCGAGATTGATTCCAACCAGGACGACGGTCGCACAGGACTCGTTCTGGAGGGCTTTGATGACACTGGAGGGTTCAGTCCCGCCGAGCTTGTGCGCTTCGTCGATCACGAGCAGCTTCGTGCCGTGACGGTGGAGGGCTTCGACGGCAAGCTTCCGCAGCCTGTCGGTGGCGATCTGTTTGGGGAGAACGATGGTGGGGGCGAGAAACTCCACGATCTGGGCAAGGAGAGCTTTCCCGGTCGAGTGTTCGGTCATCTCCACCCAGACGACCGGTGCGTCTCCGTCTCTGAGGTAGTCGGGGTGTTGGGCTGCGTGTCTTCGTTCTACGGATCGAGCCAACAGGAGAGCGAGCTCTGTCTTGCCGGAGAACATCGGCGCGGATATCATCAGCCCGCGCCGCGAGTTCTTCAGCCGAGGGTTGATCCGGATGAGGTCCTCCAGAATGCGAGCGCAGACCGTTTGCTCGCGTGTCTTCACCCTCAGCGTCAGTCGGAGAAAGTCTTCGCGAGCTTGGTCGTATAGCTCTCGTGCTTCACTGTCCAGATCTGTGTACTGACGGAAGGTGATCTTCGGCGGGGATGCGGGCTCGGCGTCGAATGCTTCTCGAAGCCCTGCAAGGCTGGTCTTGCGGTCATGGTGGAGGACGAGTGGGGTGATCTTCATGAATCAAGCTCCTCTGCTTGGGCGAGATGTATGTCGGGGGATGCCCAATCGATGGTGCTGATGTCGATGGGTTTGGCCCATTGCCGTAGTGGGATCGGTGTCGTTGTCGCGGGGCCTGGTTCACGTTGCGCTTCGACCTTGAGGCGCTGTTGCTCTCGCTTGTGCTGGGTGCGTTTCCGTTTGTCTCCTCGTTCGCGACTTTCGACGCGGTCGATCCACTCGCGGCGGCGGTCTGGATCGTCGACTGCGGCGTCGGGGTATCGCGCAAGGAGTTTCATGTCGATCTCGGCGACCATCGGTGCTGTCTTCTCCCGTAGAGCGATGTCCCAGCACTCGATCCACACACCGGTTTCTGGGTGACGCACCCAGACGGCATTGGCGTTGTAAGGGTCGAAGCTCACTGGGAATTTCCTGGCTTTCGCGGATCCCGGTTCAGCGCCCGTGAGGGAGCGATTGCGGAGATCTTCCAGGTGGGGTGAGTCATAGCGGCGATTGTGGAGTTCGATCCCTGCGCGACCGATCATGCGCCGTTCCGTGGGCAAGAGCGCGAGGTACTCCTCAACTCCGAAGGGCACGGGGACGCCGGGTCCTACAGCGAACAGTTCGGTGTACATCTGATTCGGGGTGAAGATGCGCCCTGGGGAGCTCGTCGACTTCAAGCCACGGTGGGGCCTGTTCAGGTAGATGTTCGTTATCCAGCTGTCGAGGATGAGGCGAAGCGAATCCAGGGTGAGGGTGGGGTCGTCTTTGGCGGCCCGATGGGCGACGGAGTTCCCCACGAAACCGGCCAGCCATGCGGCGAAGTCTGTCGAGAGGGTGCCGAAGTTGCGTTCAACGTGTGGTTTTACCGTCGGTGTTCTGGAGGGGGCAAGTTCCCTGTGGATTCCGTACGCACTGCAGGCATCTCTGAACGTGCGGGACCGAAAATCTGCTCCACCATCGATAGTGATCGATCGCGGGAAGATCCATGGGACGGCCAGAGAATCGTCGGTGAGGAAGGGGTTCACCTGCTTCATCAGGTCGGACGGCAACGTGGCTGACCCTGCGAGGGTGGCTGCTCCTGAACCAGGTACGGCTTTGCGACCGATGACAGCCCGGGCGAGCAGGAGCGCATGGTCGAATCCGCCGGGGCTGTCCGCGTGAATCGCCCAAGCGAGCGGTACCCGGCTTGCGACATCGAGAAGCACGGTGAGTGTCGGCCGGAACTCGCTGTTCTCATCCCAGACGAGAACGTCGAGTTTCGTTGAATCGATCTCGCATCGCTCCCCAAGTTGATAGGCAGCCCCGGAGTAGTACTGACGCTTGGGGCTGTTGTCGGTGTTTCGCCGGGTGGTCGCTTTGTCGAAGCTGTAACGGCCGGCAGCCCGCTCGTTGATGTAGCCCTGGAGGGTGCGAGCCTTGATCTCACATAAAGGATCGCCGGGGTAGGTGGTCTCGAGCGCTCGCCTCACCAAGACAGCGCACCGGCGTTTGCTGCTCGTCGACTTGTCCGTCTGACGATCGAGGAATCGATCGATGATCGTCACCAGCCGTGGATCTGCCCGGCTGATGGCGAGTCGCTGCTCGCCCTTGCGATGCATGCGGGCATTCAGTCCGGCTGCACCGCCTTGCTGGTACGTCTTCCACAGGAGGTGAAAGGTGCTGCGCGCTCGCCCAAGTGAAGTGCCTTTTAGCTCGAGCAGCTTCGCGTCAACACGTGCGTTCTGAGTTGTCAGTGCAGGGTCATATTGTGCCCGAGGAGCGGAGGCCAACGGATCCATCGGCTTGCCAGTGAACGCCTCAAGGAGATGGGCTTCCATATCGCATACGTCGGTCGGCCATGCATCCCCGTCCGGCCGAAGAGATACGATGCGATCCCGTTGGGCTGTTCCGGCCTGGAGCAGGAACTCGTCTACGGACATGATCAGGTGTCGATCGGGTGCGCTCTCAGATCGGAGCTTCACCTCTAGGCCAGGGATGATGTGGACCCAGACCCAGCTCTCGCCGTCAATGTCGAAAGTGTCTCCGAGCTTCAGCTTCTTCTCGTCAGACACCGATCGCGTCCGTTCTCTCCCGATGGGCGGTAGTCAGTAGCGTGTTGCTGTTGAAGACCGCCGACAGATCGAGCTCGAGCAGCCTGCGCCAGGCGAGGTTGTCAATCCAAGCGCAAGCAAGAGGTGGGCAATCTGGTGATGCCAGCTCGCATAACTCCCGGCGAGTCTTGCCGAGAGTTGCCGCCTCGAGGATCCGGTCCTTGACGGCAGCAGGCGGCCTGCAGCGGTCATGACGCGACGCCGACAACCATTCGACCACGCGGGTCGCATGAAGGCTGTGGCCGGAAAGCACCTGATATTGCCAGCCGAGCGTTGCCGACACTCGCGCCGTCTCATCGAACTGCAGTTGCGCATACTCGTCGATGAGTTCCTCTGGCCTCACGTCCCGAACGGCATAAGAGCCGTCCGACATCTGCAACAGGAAATCCGGCACATGCCAATGACCGGCCATCGGCGAGCGGACGCCGAACACCACGCCAAACGGCTGCGACCACACCCTTTCGGCCTGTCCGCCATAATCGAGCCACATCAACTCGTCGCGCTCGAACTGAGACTCACACCACACGTGGCTGCGGGTGCGACTCCAGAAGTACTCAGATCCTGTGAAGAAGTGGCTGGCGCCCTTCGATACTCGAACCTTCATGGGGTCGATGACAGACCAATCCAAACGGCCGAGACTTCGGTCGACCGGTGCGAACGAGGTGTTGTTCGCATAGCCAGTCTCCGAACGATGATCACGCGGCACCCAGTGCAGCTCCGACTCTTTCGAGAACCGTCGACGAGCGATCATCCGTGCGATCTCAGCTGGCTTCATCATCACTCCCGGAGGGAGGCGGAGTGCCGGTAGGCACATCTTCGTCGCCTGCGCCCAGGATCAGCCCGGTCGGCTTCGACGGGCTTCCGACACACCGGCGCGGACCGGATATCGTTCGATCTGATCTCGAGTGGCCCGACGTGAAGCGAGAACCGCATCGTTGGTCGCCCGATGTCACTCGGGACTCCACCGGCTTCCGTCGCAAGGTCTAGGCAACGCAAGGCCAGACTTGAACGAACGAGGGGAAAGCTCCCCCACTAGCCTTCGGGTGAACAGTACTCGCCGCCGGCTTCCGGTGAACATTGCCGGCTCCGGCGCTGCGGCAGACATTGAGATGCCGGTCGGCGTTGCCGTCCCGGGCGCTCACGCCTTGGCGTCCGCGGAGACCGTTGCGGACCCCGACCTCGTGAGACTGACCATCCCGCTCCCCCAGTGCAGGACCCGTCCCGCACGAGATGCTCGACGGGAACCTCGTCATCGACAAGGTGAACTACTGACCGCCACCGACGGGGTTCTGGAGGCCCTCGACTTACACAACGAGGGCCTGCACGTGTGCACGTGCAGGCCCTCAGGTTCGATTAGACGCGCTGGCTGATCGTGCCGCCCGGGTTGCGGTTGGCGGTCGATTCGGTGACGAACCGGCCCGACGACGCGGAGCGGTGCACCGTGGTCGAGTTGCTCGTGCCGGAACCGACACGTTCGGTGGTGGTCTTTCCGGGCCAGCGGGCCGCAGCGGCCTTGGAGACGAAACGACCGGTGGATGCAGAGCGACGAACGGTTCCCATGGGAACTCCTTCACTGATTGGTGCCGGGGTGCCATGAGATGGAGCGCCGCTAGTCTGCGGCTGCCAACTCCGGTACAGTCAGTGCTCTGGATGAGACCTGACCTTCTCAGGGCTTGTGAGCCGTCCCGTTACCGCGGGGCGGCTCTTTTCCGTTGTGATCCCGACATCTCGGTATATGTCCGCCGCTGGTCACTTCCCCTCGCGGCCTCTCAACTGCTTCGATTGAGTCTTGCCCGTCATCGATCGCGAGACGAGCGACTGCGCTTTGTTGGCGGAAACGGTTCGGCGTGCCGCCTTCGCGTTCTGGGTCCCGAAGGACGAGCGCTCGATCTTGCCTCGAAATTCACTGCTCATGCGGACTCCCGGTTCTGTCGTACTTGCTGACGTGCGCGCGCGATCGCCGACTCCACCGCTTTCGCGGTCATGCCAAGCTTCTCGCCGATCTCCGCGTGCGTGAAGCCATGCGTCACGTTCAGATAAAAGGCTGAGCGGACACGCTCGTCCTTGATGCTCCCGAATGCACGACGCAGCTCGTCCTTGATGTGCGCCGCCTCGCTCGCGTCGGGAGCAGCCGACGTCGACGGACCCTCCTCGAAGTCGTCGGCCCAGGCCGCTGCGGGCGGCGGAGCCTGCGGCTCCGCATATGAACGCAGCTCTTCTCGACGCCAACGCTTGTAGACGTTGCTGAACTGCAGAAGGCACTGGCCCACGAAGAACGTGCGCAGGGAAGCTCCCTTGGCGGGGTCCCACTTGCCCGGGACGAGCACCTTGTCTCGGAACGCGGTGAGGGCGAGCACGATCGTCTCATCCGCCAGGCTCTCGGCCTCTTCGATCATCGAGCCCGGGCGGGGCTCAGGCTCCAGTGCGCCGAAGCCTTTTCGCTTCACCTCGCCACGAATCTGCCCTTTGTAGATCCACCCGCGGATGACAGCCCACCCGTACTTCGCGATCTCATTCGCGAACAGATCGTAGTTCCGGCCACGGTATCCGCTGGCCTGGAGTGCGGTCGCGAGTTCGCGGTCTCCAGCGAGCCGGTCGAAACGTTCCTCGGCGCGATCGCGGTCTGCCTCGGCCAGCCAGGCCTGATCCGTTGCCCACGCGATGAGAGTAGGAACGCGATCGGGGGACGAATGCCCTTCGGGCTCGTCGTTACCGGTCATAGCGTTCCCTCACGATCCTGGTCAGCTCATAGTCACCACGATCCCTCATATGTCCGACATTGCAGACTTCCCCTCGCCTCTCGCAAGAAAATGTTGAGCAACCTCACGGTTCGGTGCCGCCCGCCGTACACGATCGTTTGCGGCGTGGTTTCGCATTCGGTTCTACTGGTGGTGCCGCAAGCGAGGCCTCGGACCCATCTCCGCTTTCCAAAATCTCCCGCTGAAGACGCGAGTGAGCACAGCAGGAGGGAGCGTGCAGCAGACGACCCGCCGAAAACGATCGTTTCCGGCGAGTTCGCGTCGCCCGTCATCGTGCGCCCGCCGTTAACGTTCGCCGGTATCTGCTTTCGGCAGACGTTTCCGGCGTTCAGGTAGCTTGTCTTGCTGCGCTCGCTCGTCGTCCGTCGATGCGAGTTGGCGTGGTTGGTTTCGTTCCGCGCGGAGTTGTTGCTCGATCTTGGCGTGTGCTTTTCGTTCGTTGCGGTCGGCTCTGATGATGGACCGCAGGACGAACCAGAATGCTGCGACGACGGCGATCGTGGGGATGACGGACCAAAAGGCGTTGGTCCAGTAGTCATTGAGATTCATCCGCGCCTCCCGGGGGTTCACGTAGCACGAGCGCCAGTCCGACGATCGCGAGGATGAACGCTGTTTCGTAGCTTCCGAGCGTGTATGCCCAGAGTGACCGTTGGTGTGGAACGGTTGTGTCGATGAGGAGATGAGTTGCGATCAGTGCGACGGCGGCCAGGAGAAGGAAGGCCCCGATACGTACGAGGCGATCGTGACGCCGCTGTGGGGACATGTGGCTGGTGCGCGTGGGAACGTGTGTTCGTGGACGGTGCCGAGCTGGGTGCAGGTGGCGGGTCATCTGAATATGGCTCCGATGAGGTAGAAGCTCGCAAGGGCGAGAAGCAGGGCGAGGACTGTGGTGCACGCGATGAAGACGGATATGCGTCGGAAGGGATTGCGGCGGGGGACCATGGGTGGCCGTTCTGGTGGTGGCGTTCTCTACCGGGCGGGGGCGAGGATGGTTGTGTCGTCGGCTGTGATCTGGACGATGCCGCGGTCGTCGACAACGATGAAGCGTTCGTCATCGATCGCGGTGAAGGCCTGAGCGGCCCCTTGAAGCGCGTCGAGGCGTTGCCATGTTCCTTCGGTGTTCTGTGACCAGAGGGCACCGTCGGTTCCGACTCCTGCGAGCGAGCCATTGGGTTTGGCGTCGAGTGTGTAGAGCAG
>NZ_LSJW01000134.1:0-9773 GCF_001557335.1 Microbacterium sp. CCH5-D1 | reverse complement strand
CTGCGAGCCCGCCGATGCCCAGAACCAAGCCCGAGGAGACGACCCCGCGAATCCAGTCGTCTTCCGGAGTGTCGAGCTGCAGCGGGAGGAGGAGCTGCACCGGAGTGAGCTGCACGGTCCAGATCGCCAGCCAGGCGAGCGTGAACAGCGACATCCATCGCGCGCCGGCTCGTATGGTGCGGGGGTGCTCGGAGGTGTTCATCGCTTCTCCCCCGCTGCACGCGAACTCCGGATGACCTCTCGGTACCAGTCGTACGAGGCTTTGGGCGTTCGCTCGCCCGTCTCGAAGTCGACGTGGACGAGGCCGAATCGCTGGGTGTAGCCGTCGGCCCATTCCCAGTTGTCCAGCAATGACCACACCGTGTACTCCTCCACCGGCACTCCGGCCGAGATCGCATCGCCGACGGCCTGCAGATGCCCGGCGAGGTACGAGATGCGGTCGGTGTCCTCCACGCGGGTCGCGCGCTCGGGTTCGGGGAAGGAGGCGCCGTTCTCCCCGATGATCACGGGCGGCATGTCGGGATGGCGACCATGCAGGTCGATCAGCAGGTCGCGCAGCGCGCCGGGCATGATCGGCCATTCGGGACCGAATCCGGTGACCGGAACGCCGGGCGTCGGCACGATGTCGAAGGGGATCGGGCTTCCCTCTTCGGCGTTCGTGACCGTCGTCGGATTGTAGAAGTTGACGCCGTAGAAATCGATCGAGTGGCCGATGGCTTCGAGGTCGCCTTCCTGCGCGGGCATCGGGGGCAGGCCGAGTGCTTCCAGGTCGGGGTAGGTGCCGGCGAGGAGCGGCTCGCTGAAGACCCTGTTGTGGATCAGGTCGTAGATCGCCGCGGCCTCATGGTCTTCGGCGGTGTCACCCAGCGGCAGGACCCAGGTGTGGTTGTTGACCAGACCCACCGCGACAGCACCGCGATCTCGGAGCACCGCCGCTGCGCGGGCGTGCGCCAGCAGTTGATGATGGGCGGTAGGCAGGGCACCGAACAGGAGTTGCTTGCCTGGCGCCAATGCGCCGACCGCATACCCCTGGAGGGTCGTCATCGCGGGTTCGTTGAGGGTGTACCAGTTCTGCACCCGATCGCCGAGGCGATCAGCCACAAGCGCCGCATAGTCGGCGAAGCGCTCGGCGGTGTCGCGCTCGAGCCACCCTCCGTCGGCTTCGACGCTGCTCGGCATCTCCCAGTGGTACAGGGTGGGGAACGGCTGGATCCCGGCGTCGAGAAGCATATCCACGACGCGCGAGTAGTGGTCGAGCGCTGTGCTGTCTCCCGGACCCAGGCCGTCGGGCTGGACGCGAGCCCACGGGATCGAGAACCGGTATCGGTCGAGTCCGAGACCGGACGCGAGAGCGACGTCGCGTTCGGGGCGCCGGTAGCTGTCGCACGCGGGGTCGGCCATGGATCCGTCGAGGACGGCACCCGGCCTCTCGAGGAAGTCGTCCCAGATTGATCGCCCGGATGCACCGGTGGGCCGGGAGCCCTCGATCTGGAAGGCGGACGTCGCTGCGGACCAGCGGAGCCCGGAGGGCATGGGCGAACGGGAGGGCTCGAGGGTCATGTGGCTCCTAGACATCAGTGTCGGGATAATGATGATTCTGCACCCGGTACCGTCGAATCCGCGACTGAGTCTCGCGTTCTCGCCGCCGTTTCGCGTCAACGGCCCGTCTGCTGGTAGACTCGACTCTTGGCTTGCGTGTGGGTTCTTCCCTCACGACCGCTGTGCAGCAGCCCTCTTCTGCTGCCGGCATTCCGAACACTCCTGTACAGAAAGCGTCCACACGTGGCAAACATCAAGTCGCAGATCAAGCGCAACAAGACCAACGAGAAGGCTCGCGAGCGCAACAAGGCCGTGAAGAGCGAGCTCAAGACGGTCATCCGTACCACTCGTACGGCCGTCTCCGCCGGCGACAAGGCAGCCGCAGAGGCCGCCCTGAAGAAGGCCGCCGTCAAGCTCGACAAGGCCGTCAGCAAGGGTGTCCTGCACAAGAACCAGGCGTCGAACCGCAAGTCGGCTCTCGCCAAGCAGGTCGCTTCCCTCTGAACCGACGCTTCTGAGAAAGGCCCGTCCCGATATCGGGGCGGGCCTTCTTCGTGTTCGGGGTGAGCGCACCCGGCGATGGGCTATTCGCCGAAAGGCTGTCGTGTGGCGATGACCGTCACCATGCGCTCCAAGGCGAAGATCGGATCGCGCGCGGCACCCTTCACCTCCCCGTCGGCTCTGGCCGTGGCCTGGATCGCTATCCCGAGCGAGCGCTCGTTCCAGCCCGCCAGATCGCGACGGGCACGGTCGACCTGCCAATCCTTCATCCCCAGGCGCTGCGCGAGTTGACGGCTCGGCTCGCGGTTGCCGGCCACGCGGGCCATGGTGCGCAGCTTCATCGCGAAGGCTGCGACCATCGGGACCGGGTCGGCCCCCGAGGAAAGTGCGTGGCGGAGGGCCATGAGCGCCTCGCCGTAGCGGCCGGCGATCGCGGTGTCGGCCACGACGAACGCCGAGACCTCGACTCGTCCGCCGTAGTACTTGGTGACGACCTCCTCGGTGATGTCGCCGTCGACATCGCCGATGAGCTGCTGGCAGGCTGCGGCCAGCTCTGTGAGGTCGTCGGCGAACGCCGAAACCAGGGCGCGCAAGGCCGGAGGAGCGATGCGCTTCTTCGCCGCGCGGAACTCACCGGCTGCGAAATCGACCCGATCGCCGTCGCGCTTGATCGCCGGGCAGGCGATCTCGATGCCGCCACCGGAACCACCGCGAAGAGCGTCGAGGAGCTTCTTGCCCCGCACGCTGGCTCCGGTGTGCCGGAGAATGACCGTCGCCCCCTCCTGCGGGTGGTCGAGGTACGACACCGCCTCCTGGATGAACGCATCCGAGCACTTCTCCACGCCGGAGACGCGCACCAGACGCGGTTCTCCGAACAGGGACGGCGACGTGAGCGACAGGAGCGTCCCTGGTGCGTAGTCGTCGGCGCGTACGTCACTGACTTCGAGCGCAGGGTCTTCGGCGCGGAGGTAGTCGCGCACACCGGCGATGGCCCGCTCGGCGCAGACCTCTTCCGGACCGGAGACCAGCACGACCGGGGCCGGGCGCGGCTCGCGCCAGGAGACCTGGGGGATCTTGGTGGGCTTCGCGCCGCCGCGGGAAGGGGTACGCGAAGCTGCCATGGAACCAGCCTACCGGCGGTCGCCGACATGGCTCCGCCGTCACGGTGGCGTCTTCTCGGTCCAGATCTGCAACTCCCCGTCATCGAGTGCGAGCAGGATGCGCCCGTGCACGTCGGTACGGAGCACGCGTGCACCGGCGTCGGTCAGAGCATCGATCGTCTCGGCCCGGGGGTGCCCGTAGTCGTTGTCCGCTCCGACGCTGAACAACGCCACGCGCGGCCGGATCCGCCCATACAGCTCCGGATCCTGATCCGCGCTGCCGTGGTGAGCCACCTTCACGACCGCGTACGGAGCGAGTCCTCCTGTCCTCTGCAGCACGCGCTGTGGTGCGGCGGAGAGATCGCCGAGGTAGAGGGAGCGCGGCACACCTCCCCCGGCGACTTCCAGCACGACGCTCGCGTCGTTGCCGGAGGGGAACGCCGGTGACCGGCGTGGCGGCCAGAGCACGCGCCAGGCGGCATCGCCGAGCATGCCGCGCCGTCCCGCCGATGCCTGCTCGACCTCGGCTCCCTCATCGGCGAGGTCGTCGATGAGGCGTCGATCGGGCGGATCAGCCATCGGACCGTGAAGGACCGTCGACACCCGCGCCTGCACAGCTGCGGTCCCGCCGACGTGATCGAGGTCGAAGTGCGTGAGCACCAGAAGATCGATGTGCTCGATGCCGAGCGACCGCAGACAGGTGGACAGCAGATCCGGATCGGGCCCCGTGTCGATCAGCGCCACCCGGCCTGCCGAGCGCACGAGCACCGCGTCGCCCTGCCCGACGTCGCACACCGCGATCGCCCAGCCATCCGGAGCCGCCGCGGTCGCCAGCGGTCCATCGAGGAGTACACGTGATCCGGCGAGCGAGAGCACCACCACGAGCACCAGTGCCGCAACCCGCCTCAACCAGCGAGAGATCCGCCCGGCTGGAGTCGCCTCCGTCGAGCTCGGGGCGCGTATGAGGACTGCGGCGATGGCCGCGCTCAGCAGAGCCACCAGGAGCGCACTGCCGAGGCCCGCCGGCACGGTGACCTGCGCGCTCGGAAGCTCCGCCGTGGTGGTGGCGGTCGTCGCGATCCAGGCAGCGGGGAGCCACGCCGAGGCCGCAAGGAGATCGGCGAGCATGGGCAGCGGTGCGGCCAGGCACGCGAGGAGTCCGATCACCGTCGCGACCGGCGCCGCGGGCGCGGCTATCAGATTCGCAGCGACTCCGACCAGGGACTGCTGCTCAGCGAACAGCGCGATGATGGGGCCGCACGCGAGCTGCGCGGCGAGCGGGACCGCCAGAGCCAACGCGACGGGTCCTGGCACGGCTCGTCTCAACCCGTGGGCGAGAGACGGGGCGAGCAGGATCAACGCCCCCGAGGCGCCGACCGACAGCGCGAATCCTGGCGTCGCCGCCAGCCACGGATCCGCGACGAGTATCCCCGTCGCGCACAGAGAGAGCACTCCCGCCCCGGCGCTCGGCCTCCCGCACAGGATGGTCAGCATCCCCGCCGCTGCCATCACCCCAGCCCGGACGACGCTCGGCTCCGGAGTCACCAGCACGACGAAACCCGCCAGGCCCGCAAGCGACAGCAGGGCGCGCAGCCAACGGCCGCCCCCGCAGAGGGCCGTGAGCCAGAAGATCGCGCCGACGACGATCGCGCAGTTCGCACCGCTGACCGCGGTGAGGTGGCTGAGCCCACTCGCGCGCATGTCGTCGTTCAAGGCCGTCGTCACCGCGCGGGTGTCGCCCACCGCAAGGCCGGGCAGGAGGCCTGCTCCGGGCTCCGGCAGGCGTAGCGCCCTCTCGACGAACGTGCTCTTGATCGCGGCTGCCGCGGCGAACACACCGGATGCGGGGTCGACGATCTCGGCCTCGCTCGCGAAGATCACGAGAGCCGAGCGCTCCCCGGCCTCCGTGATCGATGACTCGCCCACCACCCGTATCCGCGCACCGAGATCGAACCCGTCGGCGGGGTCCACTCCGACGCGGACCGGGACCGTGGAAGGGGCTGCCCGGCCAGGCGGCCCGAGTGTCGTAGCCGCCGCCTCGAACCACAGCCGCCCGTCCCGTCCGAGCGATGCCGAGGAGGTGACCTCGGCCGACGACTCGATGACGCGCCCGCCCCATGCGCGGGCCTCATCCCGCGCGGGAAGAGCGAACCCGACGGACACGGCCGCACCTGCCATCGCCGACAGCACGACGATCGTGACACCGGCCTCGGCGCGCTGAGTGTTCTTGGCTCGCAGCCCGGAGCGGCTGAACACCAGCACACCTGCCGCGGCTGCCGTACACGTGCCGGCACACACCCACGCGAGTTCAGGCAACAGCACGCACAGCAGCGCGGCACCCCATACGGCTGCCGCCACAGGGAGTAAGCGCAGATCGCGCGCCCTCACACCCTGACCCCGTCGCGCAGTCCCTCGAGGAGCTTCTCGCCGATGCCGGGCACGGCCAGAAGGTCGTCGATGGAGGCGAAGCGACCGTTCTCCTCTCGCCAGGCGACGATCCGCTCCGCCAGCGCGGGTCCGATACGCGGAAGCGTCTCGAGTGCTGTCTGATCCGCCGTGTTGAGATCTATCCGCGCGTCGCCCGGTGGCGCTGCCGCCCCGCCGGGTGCATCCGTCATCGCGCCTGTCGCCGGCACGACGATCTGCTCCCCGTCTTCGACCACCCGTGCGAGGTTTACGGCGCTCAGGTCCGCATCGGTGGTCGTTCCACCGGCAGCGGCCACCGCATCGACGACTCGCGCGTCGAGATCGAGCACGTAGAGCCCCGGCCTCTCGACAGAGCCGAGCACGTGCACGTACAGCTCACCGGTCGACGAGGGCCCCGGGCTCGCACCTGCTCCGGCGCCGGTGTCCGTGCCGGTGTCCGTGAGTGACACGGTTTCGACAGGCGCAGACTGACCACGCAGAATGCCGACCCCGACGGCAGCCGACAGCACGACGAGTGCCAGCACCACCGCCGCTCCCACGCTCAGGCGCAGACGGCGCCGGTGCGGAAGAGGTGCCTGGGGAGAAGCCATCCGGCCACGCTAGGAGACAACGATCCCCCGGTGGTGCGCAGTAGACGCCCACAGTGGACAACCCGAGTGGATCCTCCTCAGTGGAGAAGAGACGATCAGCCCTTGACGACGAAGCTCACGATCTTCGGTGCGCGTACGACGACCTTGACGATCTCGCGGTCACCGATCGATCGGATCACACGCTCATCGGCCCGGGCCAGGGCCTCGAGCTCCGACTCGCCGATCCGAGCGGACACCTCGAGCTGCGCACGCACCTTGCCGCCCACCTGCACGACGGCGGTGATGGTGTCCTCGATCAGCAGTGCGGGATCGGCGGAGCGCCAGGTCACCAGCCCGACGGAAGGCTCATGGCCGAGGATCTCCCACATCTCCTCCGCGGTGTGCGGGGCGATGAGGTCGAGCATCACGGCGATCGTCTCCGCGGCCTCGCGCACGGCGGGGTCGCCGGCACCAGCGGCGCTGTCGATCGTCTTGCGCGTGACGTTCACCAGCTCCATCAGGCGCGCGACCAGCACGTTGAACTTCGTCTGCTCGACGAGCGCCGGCGCCTCGGAGAGGAGCTTGTGCGTCGCGCGGCGGAGAGCGGCGTCACCACCGTCGAAGACCACATCGACCGGGCTCGACACCTCCCCCGCGATGCGCATGGCACGCGCCAGGAACTTCTGGGCACCGGTCGTCGAGACGTCCGCCCAGTCCTTGTCGTCCTCCACAGGACCGGCGAAAGCGAGGCCGACACGCAGCGCGTCGGCACCGTGCGCGTCGAGCTCTTCCTGGAACAGCACCAGGTTGCCCTTGCTCTTGGACATCTTCTGTCCGTCGAGCAGGACCATGCCCTGGTTGATGAGATTCGAGAACGGCTCGGTGAAGTCGATCAGGCCCATGTCGAACAGGACCTTCGTGATGAAGCGCGCGTACAGCAGGTGCAGGATCGCGTGCTCCACGCCGCCGATGTACGAGTCGACCGGCGCCCAACGAGCCGCCTGAGCAGGGTCGAACGCGACGGTCTCGCTGTTCGGCGACAGGAAACGCAGGAAGTACCACGAGCTGTCGACGAACGTGTCCATCGTGTCGGGGTCGCGCAGCACGGAGTCGCCGGTCTCGGGATCGGTCGTGCGCACCCAGTTCTCCGCACCACCCAGCGGCGAGGTGCCCTTGGGCTTCAGGTCCAGCCCTTCGACACTCGGCAGCTTCACGGGGAGCTTGTCCTCGGGAACCGGGATGATCGTGCCGTCCTCGCCGTGCAGCATCGGGATCGGGGTACCCCAGAAACGCTGACGGGAGATGAGCCAATCACGCAGACGGTAGTTCTTCGCGGCACGACCGGTACCGGAAGCCTCCAGCTGCTCGATCGCACGCGCGATCGCATTGCGCTTGGAGAGCCCGTTCAGCGCACCGGAGTTGATCATCCGACCCTCACCCGTGAGCGCGATGCCGGTGGTGGCCGGACTCTGCTCCTCGAGCGCCGCACCGGTGTCGATCGGCACGCCCTCGTCATCGACCTCGATCACGGGCATCGCACCCGTGACAGGAGCCGTGGTGTCGACGACCACTTTGACCGGCAGGTCGAAGGCTCGGGCGAAATCGAGGTCGCGCTGGTCGTGCGCCGGCACGGCCATGACCGCGCCATGGCCGTAGTCGGCCAGCACGTAGTCCGCCGCCCACACCGGCAACTTCTCGCCGTTGACGGGGTTGATCGCGTAGCGCTCCAGGAAGACACCCGTCTTCGGACGGTCCGTGGACTGCCGATCGATGTCGGTCTCCTTCTGCACCTGCTCCAGATACGTCTGGAAACACTCACGCACCTCGTCAGGCGCTCCGGCCGCGAGCTCCGCCGCCAGGTCGGAATCCGGAGCGACCACGAAGAACGTGGCCCCGTGCAGGGTGTCGGGTCGCGTCGAGAACACCGTGACCGGCTCCTCGCGCCCCTCGATGAGGAAGTCGACATCGGCTCCCACCGAGCGGCCGATCCAGTTGCGCTGCATCTGCAGCACCTTGTGCGGCCAGAAGCCCTCGAGCTGGTTCAGGTCGTCCAGCAGTCGATCCGCGTAATCCGTGATCCGGAAGTACCACTGCGTCAGCTTCTTCTTGACGACCTCGTAGCCGCAGCGCTCGCAGCGCCCGTCGACGACCTGCTCGTTCGCGAGCACCGTCTGATCGTTCGGGCACCAGTTGACGGGGCTCTTCTTGCGATACGCCAGGCCGCGCTCGTACAGCTTCAGGAACAGCCACTGGTTCCAGCGGTAGTACTCGGGGTCGGACGTGTGCAGTACGCGGCTCCAGTCGAACGAGACGCCGTACTGCTCGAATCCGACCTTCTGCTGCGCGATGTTCTGGTAGGTCCACTCACGCGGATCGGCACCCTGACGGATCGCCGCGTTCTCCGCCGGCAGACCGAAGGAGTCCCAGCCGATCGGGTTCAGCACGTTGTGTCCGCGGTGACGCCAGAACCGAGCCACGATGTCGGAGTAGAGGTAGTTCTCCGCGTGTCCCATGTGCAGGTCACCGGAGGGATACGGGAACATCGCGAGCACGTACCGACGCGGCCGGGTGTCGTCATCGCCACCCGTGAGGAACGTGCCGTTGTCCGCCCAGTACTTCTGCCACTTGTTCTGGATGGCGTGCGCCGACGGGGTCTCGTCGTCGGCAGGAGCGGTGGACAGGTTCTCAGACAACGAACGCACGACCAATCTGGTGGAAAAAGCGGGATCAGTTCAGGATATCGGAACGCCAGAGGGCAGGCATTCCGGCGCCGAGTGCGGCGAGCGGCGCCCGAGCCTTGGTCGCGACCTCGGCCACCTCGGATGTGGCGACGGACCCCCAGGTGATTCCTCCGCCGGCACCGACGACGGCCTGCTCCTCATCGATCAGGATGCTGCGGATCACCATCGCCAGGTCGAGGGCGCCGTCGACGCCGACGTATCCGAAGCACCCGGCGTACACGCCGCGTGGCCCGCACTCCAGCTCGTGGAGGCGAGTCATCGCGGAGAGCTTCGGGGCTCCGGTCATGCTCCCCGCGGGGAAGGCCGCACCGAGCAGATCCCCGACTGTCGTCCCCTCGACCGCGACGCCGCTGACGGTGCTCACCAGCTGATGCACGGCGGGATAGCTCTCCACCACCCAGAGTCCCTCGACACGGACGCTCCCCGCCGCGCACACCTGTGAGAGGTCATTGCGCATCAGGTCGACGATCATCACGTTCTCGGCACGTTCCTTGGGATCTGCGGCCAGTTCTGCGGCGAGCGCGGCGTCTGCGACGGGCTCGGCGCCTCGGGGTCTGGTGCCCTTGATGGGTCTGGTGCGGATGATGCCGCCCGCTGCGTGGAGGAACTGCTCCGGGCTCGCACTCAAGAGGGTGCGTCCGCCGATCCGCACGAAGCCCCCGTGGTGCGCGGGGGTCGAGGTGCGGAGGCGGTCGTAGACCTCGACGGCATCATGCGTGCCGGACACAGTGAAGCGGGTGGTCAAGCACAGCTGGTAGGCGATGCCCTCGCGGATGAGCTCTCGGCAGCGTTCGATGAGTGCGATGTACTCGCGCGGGTCGTGCCGTGCTTCGGCGACGCGCGTCAGGGGCCCGGTCGCCGTGCGGAACCGATCCTGGTTCTGGCTCTCCCTCGTG
>NZ_LSJW01000133.1:0-351 GCF_001557335.1 Microbacterium sp. CCH5-D1 | reverse complement strand
CGGTTCCAGGCGATCGCCTCGTTGGGATTGTTGGACCAGATCTGCTGCCAGAGCCCGTCGGGGAAGCCGGAGAACGCGAGGATGTCCGCCCTTGCGGCATCGAGGTGCGCGAACGCGTCGGGGAGCTTCTCCTCGACGTAGTCCAAGAGCCGGTCGAACTGCGCGTTCACCGATGCTGCGTCGGGCTGGTCGTAGACGGAGTGCAGCATCGCTTTCACGGCCGGCCACATGCTCTTCGGGCAGACGCTCATCAGGTTCGCGGCGTAGTGGGTCCTGCAGCGCTGCCAGACAGCGCCGGGCAGGTTCGCCGCGATCGCTTCCACGAGTCCGGCGTGGGCGTCGGAGGTGACG
>NZ_LSJW01000132.1:0-4579 GCF_001557335.1 Microbacterium sp. CCH5-D1 | reverse complement strand
CCCCGCTTGCTCGGCACCGCTGGCCGGTCAAGCCGATCAAGCGGCCAGCGGTGCCGAGCAAGCGGGGTCGGCTCCGGTCACCCCGCACGCGCCGCCGCCCTCGCAACCGCTGCCGAAAACCCCGACCAGTTCCGCGCCGCCGCCGAAGCCCAAGCCGACGAAGGAGTGACACGCCATGCCCAGCCCGGAGACGCCCCACGAGCCAGGTGGCGGCGAACTGGTGCCCGTGAAGTTCTCACGCCTCACCAGACGCGGCATCCTGCTCGGCCTGTCGCTGAGCCAGCTGATTACCCTCGGCGTCGGTGGGGCGAGCCTCGTGGCCGCGTTCTACGGCGGCGGCGGCCTCCTGTTCCTCATCACCGCCCCGATCTGGGTACTTGCTGCCGCGATCACCTGGATTCCCGTGGCGGGCCGCCCGCTCGTCGAGTGGCTGCCGGTGGCCTGCTGGTGGCTGTGGCGCAAGACCGGCGGGCAACTGGCCTACCGGCGCAGAATCGTCACCCCGCGCCCTGCGGGAACGCTCGCGCTGCCCGGCGACATGGCCCGGCTGCGCGAGTACACCGACCCCGAGACCGGGGCCGGGATGGTGCACGACCCGACCGCCGGAACCCTCACCGTCGTCACCGTGATCACCCATCCCGCGTTCGTGCTGCTCGACCCCGGCGAGCAGGAACGCCGCGTGACCGCGTGGGGCCGGGTGCTGGCGACCGTGTGCCGCTCCGGGCGCATCGCCACCCTGCAAGTGCTGGAACGCACCCTGCCGGACTCCGGGCAGGGCTTGGCCGAGTGGTGGGCCGCGCACGGCACCGCCGACGGCTCGTGGGCGGCGACGACCTATCAGGAGCTGATCGACCGGGCCGGACCTGCCGGGGAACGTCACGCGACCACGCTCAGCCTGAGCCTGGACATGCGCGCCGCCGCCCGCCAGATTCGCACCGCTGGCGGCGGCATCAAGGGCGCGGCGAACGTACTGCGGCAGGAGATGGGCACCCTGTCGGCAGCGCTGCGCTCGGCAGACCTGACGAGCAAGGGCTGGCTCAGCACCGGGCAGATCGCGGTCATCCTGCGCTCGGCGTATGACCCGGCTATCGCCGCGACGCTGGAACGCCACGGCGACCTCGGACACGACCTCGCCACCGCCGGGCCAGTCGCGGTCACCGAGTCGTGGGGGCATCTGCGCAGCGACTCGGCCTATCACACCGTCGTCTGGATTTCGGAGTGGCCGCGCTCGATGGTGCATCCGGGGTTCCTCTCACCCGTGTTGCTGTCCAGTGGTATCCACCGTGCGTTCTCGCTGATCTGTACCCCGCTGCGCACCGATCAGGCCGCGCGCGACATTCGCCGCAAGAAGACCGAGTACATCAGCGACGCGGCCCAGCGCGCCCGCATCGGGCAGATCGAAGACGCTTCGCAAACCGCTGAATACCACGACGTGCTCCAGCAGGAGGCAGACCTCACCGCCGGGCACGGAGTGCTCCGCTACACGGGTCTGATCTCGGTGTCTGCCGACTCGCTCGAGGAACTGGAAGCGGCAGTCGCTGCGATCGAGCAGGCCGCCATCCAAGCCTCGTGTGAGGCCCGCGTGCTGGTCGGCCAGCAGGCCCAAGCGTTCACCGCCGCCGCGCTGCCGCTGTGCCGCAAGGTCTGAGCCGTCGGGCGCACCTCGAAGCCACCTGCACCTGTTCATCTGGAGGTCCGACATGCCCACGTTCAACGACCCGACCGCTGACGCTGCGGAAGCAAACGCGGCGTTGCGAGGCCTCGCGCACGCCAGCCGACGCATCGACAACCCCGACAAGCTCCACGGCATCGTCGGGGAACTACTGGCCGCGACCCGCTTGCTGGAACAGTCGTTCATCCAGCTCGCCGGAGCAGGTATCACCTACCAAGGCCGGGCCGCTCATGACGACGGTGACCGCGACCTCGGTGCCGCGGATGTCTGGGCCGCTGCCGATGCGCTGCGCCAGGCCGCGCAGCATGTCAGCGCCGCCGAGAGCTGCCTGGATCAGGCGTCCGGGCACCTGGGGCGCATCGCCTGGCAGCCGTCCGAGCGCCAGTGGGTGACCGTGGTGTTCTTGCAGGGCGAGGAAGCCGACCGGGTGCTTGACTTCATCGACCGCGACGGCACCGACGCGGCAATCGAGTATCTGCGAGGCTTGGACTACGGCGACGAGACCAACAATGCCGCGCTGGCAAACGGGCACGTCTACGACGAGCTGCCCGACAGCACAACCGACAAATACGCCAAGACCGCCGGCTACTCCCTCACCTACAACCGGACGCTCGGCAACGTCGCCCTCTACCGTGACTACAACCCGCCAGCCAACGCCACAGCAAACGCCGACGGTTCACAGCGGGTGGAGCCCGCACAGGATGCGGCGAACGTCGAGGCCGCGCGCCGCGCGCTCGATGAGCGCCGCGACCGCGTGCGTGGCGATGGGTCCTGGTTCACCCCCGACCGCATCGCGGACATCAAGCGCGACCGGGGGCTGGAACGATGAGCCACAGCGACGAGGAGAAGCTGCACGCCTCGGTGCTGGTCGCCCCCGCGAAAGAGCGGCGCCGCTACCGCAAGCAGCGGCGCCAAGCCGCGGACCAGCTGCACCGCGAGCAGCGCCAGCAGCGGATAGACGAGGCCAAGGCCCGCGCCGAAGCGGACAAGGCCGAGCGCGCCGCACGCCAGTATCTGCCCGCCGCCGGGGAACCCGGACCCTCGATGCTGCGTACACCGGGCCGCTTCCAGTTGCCCCGACATCAAGACACCTCCGCCACCCTCTCCGGCGCGTACCCGTTCGTCGCCGAGGGCGGCCTCGGCTCGTCCGGTGTCTTCGTCGGTCAAGACTTGTACTCGGGCGGGAGCTTCGTCTACGACCCGTGGGTGCTGTACGCCAACGGCGTCATCACCGCGCCGAACGTCGTGCTGGCCGGAATCGTCGGGTCCGGCAAGTCCTCACTGGCCAAGTCGCTCTACACGCGCAGCCTGCCGTTCGGGCGGCGCGTGTACGTGCCGGGTGACCCGAAAGGGGAACATACCGTCATCGCTGAAGCGGTCGGCGGCAGGGCGATCGCGCTCGGCCACGGCATGGCCAACAGGCTCAACCCTCTGGACGAGGGGTATCGGCCCTCCCACTTCACCGATGCGGAGTGGGAGAGCACCGTGGCAGCGCGCCGCCGCGACCTCATCGGCGCGCTGGCCGAGGTCGTCCTCAACCGAGGCCTCACGCCGCTGGAGCACACCGCAATCGACACGGCGCTGATCGCGACCGTGCGAGAGAACACCGTGCCGATTCTGCCGATGGTCGTAGACCGTATCCTCGCCCCGTCCGACGACGCCGACGGGCGACTGACCGAGGACGGCCGCATCGTCGGCCACGCCTTGCGGCGTTTGGTCGCAGGCGACTTGGCGGGATTGTTCGACGGCCCCTCGACGGTGCAGTTCGACCCGACGCTGCCGATGATGAGCCTCGACCTGTCGCGGGTGACGGAGAACAGCACGCTCATCAGCGCGCTAATGACGTGCTGTTCGGCGTGGATGGAGTCGGCGCTGCTCGACCCGGCAGGCGGGCAACGGTGGGTGATCTATGACGAGGCGTGGCGGCTGATGTCTCAGCCGTCGTTGCTGAGACGGATGGACGCGCACTGGCGGCTCGCCCGGCACTACGGCATCGCCAATGCCTTGATCTTCCACAAGCTGACCGATCTGGAGAACGTCGGTGACTCCGGCAGCGCCATGCGTTCGCTCGCCAACAGCCTGCTGGCGAACGCCGAGACGCGGGTGATCTACCGGCAGGAATCCGACCAGCTGGGCGTCACCGCCAAGGCCCTCGGCCTGACGACCACCGAGCGTAAGCTGCTGCCCTCACTCGGCGTCGGGCAGGGCCTGTGGCGCATCAAAGAACGCAGCTTCGTCGTCCAACAGCAGTTGCACCCTGCTGAGCTCGCGCTCTTCGACACGAGTGCCCGGGCATCGGGGCGCTCTCCGGGCGGGAGCGTGCGATGAGCCAGAGCGAACCTGATCGGGAGCGCCTCACGCTGACGATGACGGCGCTCGACGACGGCCTGAACCGGATCGCTCGGAAGCACGAGGGCGCGGTGCAGTTCTTCTACGAAGATCCCGAGACGTTCGGCGCCGGGCACTTCGTGTTCTACCCGGAGAACGACACCCGCTCACGGTTTGCGATCGAAGAGCAGTACACCGGCACCGACTGGTCAGACGACGAGCGGCTGCCGACGTCGTGGACGTGGACAGCGGAACGTCGCGTGCGCCACTCGGACGGCACGCACATGTGGGGCGTCGAGCGCACCGGCGAAGCGCGTGCGGAGGACTTCTGGCAGGTGCTCGTCGAGGCCGAGAACTGGGCGCGGCGCATACAGAACCGCACCACTCAGGCCGCACAGTTCGGCATCGGTCACCGCCGAAGGAACGAACCGCCCGCGCCGAGGCTCTAGCCGCTCGCCGGGAGGCGTCAGGCGCACCTGACGGCATGAGAAAACCACTTGCCCATGCCGCTGCTCCCGCGCCGGTCTCGATGCCGCTGATCCGCCTCGCCGTGCACGACGACGGCACGATGAGCGCCAC
>NZ_LSJW01000131.1:0-467 GCF_001557335.1 Microbacterium sp. CCH5-D1 | reverse complement strand
CTCCCGGAGTGTCGGTTCGGTGGGGCTCCCCGCCGTGATCTGCATCGACACCTCGTACTCGCTCTCCACGGGGAGTCGCGTGGCGATCATCCCGCCCTGCGAGTGCGCGACCACGTCGACGCGATCGCCCGGTTCGACACCGGCGGCCGCCAGAGCATCGAGAGTCGCCTGGTACGACGCCGACGTAGCGCCCTGATAGAGCTCGATGTTCGAGGTCATGTCCCACGGCTCCGCGCCTTTCTTCAGGGACAGCAGCGAATTCTGGGTACCGGCCACGTAGGCCACATAGCGGGTCGCGCCGCCGACCATCGTGTACTTCTCCACGGCGACCTGGGCTCCCCCGCCCGGGATCCTCCTGAACGCTCCGGCGAGGTCGTCCGGCGCGCGCGGAGTCGACGTCTTCACCGGTGTCACCTGCACCGGATCCACCGGCACGGAGGTCGGAGCCTTCACGCCCGGCACCTCGG
>NZ_LSJW01000130.1:0-15620 GCF_001557335.1 Microbacterium sp. CCH5-D1 | reverse complement strand
AGGAGCGCGAATGCAGGATTCACACCTTCGCGAATCGAGTACTCGGTGACGGCTTCGTTCGCGGCCGACAGTGCCTGCGTCAGTGCCGTGGAGCTGGGGGCGGTTACCACCGGAGGGACGAGCTTGACGATTGCTTACGGAATGATCTTCCGGTCGGCGAGCGTGGTGACGTGCTGGCCGTTCGTCACCGTCGGACCGACGGAGGACGTGCCGGACGTCTGCCCTGCCCGGTTGGCCGCGCTGGGGACATCAGAGGAATTGACCACGGCCTGCACCGTGATCGGAACAGCCGAGAGTGCGAGCGCGCCGGCAGCGACAGCGGTGGTTCCGAGGGTTTTCGAGATCGTCTTCATGATGCGTACCTTTCAAACTCTTATAGCAACAGCTGGTCAACGCCTGCGACGCTACCACAGCGGATGTCGATCGCAATGGGGTCGAAAGTAGAGGATGCTCTTGCGAAAGGTCACCCGATTACAGTCTCTTCTGAAATGCAAGCGCGATCACGTCTGCATCATTGGGATTCAGGTGATCTCCGGCAGAGCTTGTCTCGGTGAGCAGGGACTGGTCGCTGACAGGTGTTCTTGGCTGCAGCGATGCGATAAAGAAATGCTGCTTCGAGACGTACATTCGTCCATCGGACTCGTCGAAGAACCAATCGAGATGCACGAGCAGCTTTCTCAGCTCGCCCGCGATCGTGACGCCCGTTTCCTCGAAAGTCTCACGCAGGGCCGCATCCCGGATCGACTCCCTTGCGTCCCGTCCGCCTCCGGGGATCTCCAGCCCTGCACCGTCGTCTCGTGGTGCGAGCAGCACATGCGACCCGTCGGCGGTGAACGCGATCACGTAGGCGGATTCGCGCAGCTGCGCCGCCTTCAATGGTGCGAATCTGGCGGTTCCCGTAGGCGATCGGAAGCGAACGTGACTGCTCCGGAAGAGGAGCCGGAGCAGATGCATCCGCAACATGCGGCTAGGGGGTCTCCGTCGACATGCTCTCGAACGCCTCCAGAATCGTTCGCGAGTGCTGGGAGGTGAACCCCCAGTGGAAGGGGAGGTTGAGGAGGCGGCGTCGCCAGTCGTCCGCCCGGGGGAACGTCGCGATCGGTCCCTCGACCGCAGCGCGTATCGCGGGGTCATCATGGGCCGCGTACAACCACATCGCGCGTGCCTGGATGCCCCGAGAGCGCAGGGTGCGCAGCACGTGATCCCGCTGGCTCTCGTTCTCCATGAGAAGCGACACCGGACCGAAGTCGGCATCGGTCGACCGGAGGACGGTCGTCGCAGGGAACGACTCGTCGAGCACCGCACCGAGTGCGGAGATGAAGTCCTTTCGCAAGGACACCAAGTCGGGAAGATGGCGTTGCGCCCGTGCGAGCGAAGCGGCACCCAGAACGGCGTTGAGCTCGCTGATGTTGGCGTTGAGCGACTGGGAGCTTCCCACCTTGTACGTGGTGGACTCGATGAGACCGTTTCTCTGCACGATCCGCCGTAGGGCATCCGCTTCCTGGCGGTCGTCGACGAAGATCGCCCCGCCCTCGCCGGCCGCGATCGGTTTGCTCGCGTGCAGGCTGATGACAGACATGTCTCCGAGAGTCCCTGCACGACGATCGCGGTCCTGGACGAGCAGACTTGCTGCCGAATCCTCGATCAGCAGACGCTTCTTCGTTCGCAGATCTCCGAGCGACGAGCTGAACAGGATGTCCATGTAGTGCATGCCCACGGTGATGGGGGCGTTCAGGCTCAGGGCGGCTGCGGCGTCGATCGTCGGCGTATCGGCCGAGGAATCCAGAAGATGGAGCGTCGAGCCGGACAGGGCCGCCGCCCGCGCAGCAGCGTGATAGCCGAAGTCGGGCACCGCCACTCTCCTGCCTCCGCGATCGGCCGCGTGGAACAGGCTGGCCATCAGCGCAGAGGTGCCGGAGGAGGTCAGCACGCAGTACCGTCCGACGGCATCCCCTAGGCGGTCTTCGAGGATGCGGGTGTACATCCCCCTGGTCCACTGGTCACCCTCGACCACGCTCTGCAGGTCTCCCTTGACATCGTCGAACCGGAGCCTCGGTGCGGCCCACGGCACGCCGGCTTCCTGTGCAAGGGAGTCTTCGATCATCGGTTGTTCACATTCCTCTCGATACCGGCGCTGATGAGGTACTCATCCGCATTCCAATTGATCTCGGCAGAGCCGTCGGCGGGGGTGGAGAGTGCCTGCAGCTCGGCGTCGATGACGCGTTCCGGGGCGAGCACGCTGATGCCGTAGTAGCTGGTGAGATTCTGCGAGGCGTCCTGCTGAGCGTTCAGGAAGGAGGCAAGTCTGTCCGAGTGGGAGGAACTCCACATCTCGCGCACCGAGGATGTGTAATGGTTCCCGAGCACCTGACTCTTGCCGATGATGCGGTTCGACGTCGTCGTACCGCTCAGACGGAAGACGATCTGAGTTCCGGGATACATGTCCTGGACGATGTGGATCGGGGCGGGCTCGCCGTCCCACTGCCCGACTCGCGTCGAACCCAGGTTGAGCCTGACGCTGGTCGACTTCTCGGGGAGATCATCCTGATAGGCGCGGAAACCCGATTCCAACCACTGCAGATCCTGAAGGTCGAGGGCGGCACTGTCCAACGACTGTGCTCTCCCCAGCTGGCACATCGGGCTGAGATCGATCGACGACGCGCCGAGCGCTTTCATGTCCGTCACGAAGCTCCGCCACTCACGGAAGTTGTCTTTCGTCAGGACGGAGATGATGTTCACCGTGATGCCGGACTCGATCGCCGCCCGCATTCCTCGGACGGCGCGGGTCCATGATCCTTGGCCCCGGTGCTTGTCGTTCGCCGCCTCTGCGCCGTCGAGGGAGAGCGAGATGCGCCTGACCCCTGAGCCGACGATGTGGTTCAACATCTTCGGCATCAGGAGCGTGCCGTTGGTGATGATCTGAAACGTCAGGTGCGGATAATCGGCCACGATGTCGAGGTATTCGTGGAAATCCTTCATCGTCGTCACTTCGCCGCCGGTGAGCGTGACTTCGAAAGTGCCCATCTCGCTGAGCTCATCAAGAATGGAGCGGAAGTGCGCCTGAGGCAGCGTCGGGCCGACGCCGTCTTTCGGAATGAACCCCGCGTTGACGTGGCAATAGTCGCACTTCAGATTGCATGTTTCGTTGAGGTCGATCACTGCGCGTAGCGGGCCGCGTGTGTATAAAGACGCCTCAATCGGATTCACGCGACCGAATCTAGCACTTCATCCACACGGAGCAACCCGCCGATCTGAAGCGTTCGATATGCGAGATCCAGATGGTCCAGATCGACAGGAGGTCCTCTTGCCTCGACGGGAGAGGACTAGTCGGACCGGTGATCGAAGTCGCTTCCGGGGCCGATCACCGGCCCTGCTAACGTCGAAGAGCAGCCGCTTTCCGGGTCGGTCGAGCTTTCCGCTCCCACCGGGACAGACCTGTTCCTCGCTCGGATGCGGCCGCTCATCGATATATGACGCAAGTGTGAGGACGATACGTGACGAATAGAGAACGAGTAGCGATCATCGGCGCCGGCCCCTCGGGCATGGCACAGCTGCGGGCCTTCGAATCCGCAGCCCGCGCGGGGGCGGAGATCCCTGAGCTGGTCTGCTTCGAGAAGCAGGCCGACTGGGGCGGACAGTGGAACTACACCTGGCGCACAGGACTCGATGAGTTCGGGGAACCCGTGCATTCGAGCATGTACCGGAACCTGTGGTCGAACGGCCCGAAGGAGGCGTTGGAGTTCGCCGACTACAGCTTCGACGAGCACTTCGGCCGTCCCATCTCCTCGTACCCGCCGCGCCCCGTGCTGTGGGACTACATCGCCGGACGCTTGGAGAAGAGCGATGTGCGGAAGCTGATCCGCTTCCAGACCGTGGTGCGCTGGATCGAGTTCGACGAGGAGCGCGAGGTCTTCACCCTCACCAGTGAGGATCTGCCGAGCGGCCGGTCGCACGTCGAGGAGTTCGATCGCGTCATCGTCGCCACCGGGCACTTCTCCTTCCCGAACGTGCCGGACTTCCCCGGGATCGAGACCTTCCCCGGCTACGTCAGCCACGCGCACGACTTCCGAGGCGCCGAGGCCTTTGAAGGCCGCGACGTGCTCGTGATCGGCGCGAGCTACTCGGCGGAGGACATCGGCAGTCAGGCATTCAAGATGGGTGCCCGTTCGGTCACGGCGAGCTTCCGTTCGGCACCGATGGGCTATGACTGGCCCGAAGGCATCGAGGAGCGTCCGGTCGTCGAGCGCTTCGAGGGCAGCACGGCATTCTTCGCCGACGGGACCTCGAAGCATGTCGACGCGGTCATCCTGTGTACCGGATATCTGCACAAGTACCCGTTCCTGCCCGATGACCTGGCCCTGTCGTCGCCCAACAACGTCTACCCCGAAGGGCTGTACCGGGGTGTCGTGTGGCAGGGGAATCCGCGTCTGACCTACCTGGGCGCGCAGGACCAGTGGTTCACGTTCAACATGTTCGACGTGCAGGCCTGGTACGTGCGCGACCTCATCCTCGGCCGTCTCGAACTGCCCGACGAGCAGGAGCGCGCGGCCTCCATCGCCGAGTGGCGCGCCCGTTTCGACCGCATCGACTCGGCCGCGGCGGAGATCCGCTTCCAGGCCGACTACATCCGTGATCTCCTCCAGCTCACCGACTACCCGGAGTTCGACATCGACCGGGTCGTGGAGATCTTCCTCGCGTGGAAGCACGACAAGAAGGAAGACATCATGGGCTATCGCGACCGCACTTACGAGTCGGTCATGACGGGCACGATCGCCGTCGTGCACCATACGCCGTGGCTCGAAGAGCTCGACGATTCGCTCGAGCGCTATCTCGACGTCGATCCGGACGCCACCGAGACGACACGGATCATCGCGGGTCAGCCGCGTGATGATGACCGCGAGGCGCTCGCCGCAGTCTGAGCCTCTCGGCCGATGCCCCTTCCCTCCGCCTGTGGAGGGGAGGGGCATCGTCACGCGGTGTCGCGGGTGCCCCGAAACCGGCCGACCCAGACCACGAAGGCGGCGGTGGCGATGATGATCGCCGCGATCAGCAGCACCCAGAGCGCCACGCCCCCGTAGCCGCCGTTGAGGTGGGGATTCAGGAACGGATACGGATACCACCACGGTTCGCCTGTCGCGGGCGCGATCACGAGGTTCGCCCGGATCAGTGTGTAGGCGACCCACACGATCGGGAAGATCGCAGTGATCCCGACCGCACTCCAGCCGAGCGCCCGACGGCGAGGCGCGAAGAGCAGGTCGACGAGCATGATGAGCGGGATGACCACGTGCAGCACCTCGTTCGACCAGAGGACGGTCGAGCCCTGCGGCAGCTCGATCCCGCGCAGCAGCGTGTTGTAGACGACGCCGGTGACGATCATGTAGGTGCTGGCGCACACCAGGAGCACCGCCAGCCACCGCGGTTCGGCCGACGTGGTCTTCCGGTTCGCGAGAGCCCAGATGCCGCCGATGGCGAGGACCACGGCCGCCAGCACGTTGGAGAGGATCGTGAAGAAGCTGAAGAAGTTCGCCACGACCGTGGGCAGGTGTGCGCCCCACGCAGTCTCCGAGCTGAGGGCGATCTCGAGAGTGCGCACCAGCTGGGCGACGATCGCCGCCACGGCGAGAACGGATGCTGCGAGTCGTACGTAGGGCCACCAGGTCGTCATTTCGCCTCCGTCGCACACTGTAGCGCCACGCCGTAGACCGCAGTGCCGGTATATCGCTAGGGTCGGTCGCAGTGAGCAGCACCCGGAACGCACGCGCATGGCGGAGGGGCATATGAGCGACAGCGGCACAGGCACGGTCGAAGCGGGCGGAACCAAGAAGAGGCGGTTCCGGCGAGCCGGTCTCAGCATCCAGTCCAAACTCCTCATCATGCTGCTCGGGGTGAGCCTGGTCTCCTCGGTGATCGTCGGCGCCATCGGTTTCGTCAACGGGCGTCAGTCGCTGCATGATTCCGCGGTCGATCAGCTCATCACGATCCGCTCGATGCGGGCAGCCGAGGTCACCACCTTCATGGAGAGCGTCCGGCGGGATGCCTCGTTGAACTCCCGCAACCTCAGCGCGCAGAGCATGTCGACGGCGGTCAACGGCGGGTTCGCCGACCTCGCAGATGTCGAGATCGATGACGCTCGCCGGTCCTCCCTCGAGCAGTACTACACGACCACGTTCATCCCGGAGCTCGAATCCCGCTCGGGGGAGGAGTACGGCGACACCGCGTTCATCCCCGCATCCCCCGCAGGCCAGTACGTGCAGAGCGAGTACGCGCTCGGCAATCAAGACTTCGACGCCGACTACGACGCGCAGCTGGAGCTGAACGACAGTGGAGACGGCACGAGCTACTCCATCGCGACCGAGCGCTACGGCGACTACTTCACCCGCCTCGTGAAGGAGGCAGGCTACGAGGATGCGCTGCTGCTCAACCTCGACGGCGATGTGACGTTCTCCGCATACAAGGGAATCGAGATCGGCACGAACCTGTCCACCGGCCCGTATCGCGAGTCGGCGCTGGCCAAGGCATACGCCGAGGCGGTGGCGACGAACTCGGTGAACACCGTGGTGCTCACCGACTTCGACCGCTGGATCCCCTCGCTCAACATCCCGGCCATGTGGGTGGTCTCGCCCGTGGGCAATGACAGTGGCATCACCGGTGTGATGGCGTTCCAGATCTCGATCGACACGATCAACGATGTGATGACCGGTGGGGAGAACTGGAAGGAACAGGGCCTCGGTGACACTGGAGAGGTCTATCTCGTCGGCCGCGACGACCTCATGCGCAGCACCGCACGTCGTCTGGTGGAGGACCCGGCCGACTACGTGAAGCGCCTCATCAACGGCGGCATGGCCCCGACCATCGTCGATCGCATCGGGCAGATCAAGGGCACGGTGCTGTTGCAGCCCGTCGACACGAAGGCCGTGGAGGATGCCCAGGCGGGGCGCAGCGGCACGACCGTCGGGCGCGACTTCATCGGCGGCGACAGCGTCACCGCCTACGCCCCGCTCGAGATCGAGGGTCTCGACTGGGTCGTGATCGCGCGCATCGACACCGCGGAGGCTTTCGAGCCCGTCAACGTCTTCACCCGCAACGTGCTGCTCTCGCTGCTCGGCATCCTGCTCGGAGTCTCTCTGCTCTCGCTTCTGCTCGCGCAGGTCTTCACCCGCCCGATCCACCGTCTCGTCGGCGCCGTGCACCGCGTCGCGGAGGGAGACCTCGACGTGCAGGTTCCGCAGGGCTCGCGCGACGAGTTCGGTGACCTCGGCAGCGCCTTCAACGACATGGCATCCAGCCTGCGGATCAAGCAGGATCTGATCGAAGAGCAGCAGAAGGAGAACGAGAAGCTACTGCACACTCTCATGCCCGAGAGCGTCGCCACGAAGTACAAACAGGGCGAGGAGGCGATCACGGAGGCGCACGAGAACGTGTCGGTCGTGTTCGCCGAGCTGGTCGGGTTCGACGACCTCACCCGCGACATGACTGCAGAAGAGGAGATCGGCCTCCTGAACACGCTCATGCGCGGATTCGATGAGGCCGCCGAGAAAGCGGGGGTCGAGAAGGTGCGCACCCTGCGCGGCGGCTACCTGGCCTCGTCGGGACTGATCGTGCCGCGGGTCGACAACATTCGGCGCACGGTCGAGTTCGCCCGGAGTCTGCTCGGTGTGCTGGAGCGGTTCAACGCGCAGAACGGCACACAGATCTCGCTGCGAGCCGGTGTCGACACGGGCACGGTCACGAGCGGCCTCGTCGCGCGGACGAGCCTCGCCTACGACCTCTGGGGCGACGCGGTCAGCCTCGCCTACCGGGTGCGCTCGGTCACGGGCGAGCCGGGTATCTACGTGAGCCAGACGGTGCGCGATCGCACGCAGGAGATCGTCACCTATGTGGAAGCCGGAACGGTGGAGACGCAGGGCAGGACCGAGACCGTGTGGAAGGTGGTCTGATCATGGGCGACGTGTTCACGGGCGGCTGGGTCTGGTGGATCGTGGGCCTCGCGGTGGGCGTGCCCGTCGTCCTGGTCGTGCTCACCGAGCTCATCGGTGCGCTGACTCGGCGCAATAGCCCGGTGGCGAAGCCGTTGCGCATGCTGCGCAACTGGGTCATCCCCGTCGGCGCGCTGTTCGCGCTGTTGGTGTTCGCGATCCAGTCGCCCGCCGATCAGGTGTGGACGCGCGTGGTGGCGACCGTGTTCGGGTTCCTCGTCATCCTGCTGGTGCTGTCGGCGTTCAACGTGGCGCTGTTCGCCAACGCCAAGCCGGGCTCGTGGCGAGAGCGGATCCCGTCGATCTTCGTCGAGATCGGTCGGCTCGTTCTGGTGGGGGTCGGCCTGGCTCTGCTGTTCTCCTGGGTGTGGGACGCCGACGTCGGCGGACTCTTCACTGCCCTCGGTGTCGGGTCGATCGTGATCGGCCTCGCTCTGCAGAACGCGGTGGGTGGGGTGATCTCTGGTCTGCTGCTGCTGTTCGAGCAGCCGTTCAAGATCGGCGACTGGCTCGACGCCGCCGGCGTGAAGGGGCGTGTCGTCGAAGTTAACTGGAGGGCTGTGCACATCGACACCGGCTCCGGCATCCAGATCGTGCCGAACTCGTCGCTCTCGGGGGCTTCGTTCACGAACCTGAGCGAGCCCGAGGGGCCCTACTCGGCAGAGACGGGCGTGAAGTTCTCGATCGACGATCCGCCGCACGAGGTGATCGCCCTCCTCATCGAGGTGGCCGATTCGCTTCCCATGCGACTACAGCGCGAGAGGGCGACCGTCGACTATTCGGGGGCGGGCGCGTATTCGGTGTCGATTCCGGTGGCGGGTCCGGCGGACGCATCACGGGCTCTCTCGATGTACCTCTCCTGGCTCTGGTATGCGGCACGGCGGCGTGGCTTCGCTCTCGATGGTGATTCCACGGACCCGCTCGCCGAGCCGCAGCGTCTGGTCGAGGCGATGCACGAGATCGCGCCGACCCTGCACCTGCGCGACGATGACATCGAGGCAGTGCTCACCCACGCCCGGCTGGAGCGCTACGGCGTCGGCGAGATCGTGCTGCCCAGCGGAGTCGTCCCCGACGAGGTGCGCGTGGTGCTCTCGGGCAGGGCTGTGCTCGCACTCGACGTCGAAGGCGGCCGTGTCGAGTTCGCCGCGGCCGAGAAAGGAGACCTCATCGGACAGACCGCTCTCACCCGTGAGCGCACGCAGGCGGTGACCGTGGCCGGGGAGATCCTGACGGTGGTGGTGCTGCCGCTCGCCACGATCGATGCCTTGATCCGCACGCGACCCCGCCTGGCCGCCGAGATCGGGGAGTCGCTCGAACTCAAGCGCACGCTCGCCGCGGCCCGGCTCGCGGAGCTGGGGTTCGCACGAGGGGTGATCACCGGGCGGTGAACGGCATCACGCCCGTCGCCGCCACCGCAGTCGGGTGATGAGCACGCCCAGCAGGCAGAGCGCTCCGCCGAGGAACATCAGCGGCGTCGGCACCTCACCCAGGATCGCCCACGACATCAGGATCGCGATTGCCGGCACCACATAGGTGGTGGCCGACGTCTGCCCCGCAGTGCTGCGCTGCAGAACGTACGCCCACGTCGTGAAAGCGATCGCCGTGGGGAAGATGCCGAGGTAGACGACCCAGAGCGTCGCATCGAGCGGTGCCGTCTGGAGCGAGCCGATGAGGTTGCCGATCCAGGGCAGCAGTGCGACGGTGCCGACCCCCGCGCCGAGCCACGTGAGGGTGGTGGCGTCGACACCCGAGGTGAGCAGACGCTTCTGCACGAGCGTGCAGCCTGCGTACATGACAGCGGCGAGGAGGGCGAGCAGGAGTCCCGTGATGTCGGGGCCGGCGCCGGAGGTGGAGTTCATGCCGATGAGCACGACCCCGAGGAAGGCGATGGGTGCGCCGATCACGAGCGGCTTCGGGAATCCCTCACGCAGGAACAGTCCGCTGAAGACGACGACCATGAGGGGTGCGAGGTTCACGACCATCGCAGCGGTGCCCGCATCGAGGGTCAGTTCCGCGCTGTTGAGCGCGAGGTTGTAGACGCAGAACCAGCCGATGCCCCAGACCGCGATGAGCAGCCAGTGGCGTCGGGCGGGGATGCGGATGCCGTGTCGGATCGCGATGATCGTCAGCACGGCCGTGCCGACGGCCATGCGGAGCAGCGCCAGAGCGCCCGGGTCGTAGTGCGGACCCGCTCCGCGGATGCCGATGAACGCCGACGCCCACAGCACCACTGTGACCAGTGCGGCGATGAGGACGAGCGCACCCTGCTTCTTCGGCGTCCCGGGGTTCGCGGGCATCCGGGGCTTCTCGGGTGCTCCGTCGTCGGCACGGATCCCGTCGGAGGTGATCTCGGGGTCGCCGGATGCGGCTGCTGGCATCCTCCGATCCTGGCAGGGGTGTCCGACATCGAGCGAGCCGCGCGAGTGCCATCCCCCGTCGTATTTCGGACGACGACCGCTCCGTTCGCGATATTCCATCTTCAACAGCCGCTGAGGCTGTCATATCACGACCGGAGCGGTCGAGCGGCCGGAGGGCCGTCGAGGAACCCTTCGATAGGATGGGACGGCCCGAAGAGGGCCAGCTCATCGGCCGGTGCAAACCCGGCGAAAGCCAGGGGGTTACCCATGCCAGGAATCGTTATCGTCGGCGTGCAGTGGGGCGACGAAGGAAAGGGCAAGGCCACCGATCTGCTCGGTGAGCGCACCGACTGGGTGGTGAAGTTCAACGGCGGCAACAACGCCGGACACACCGTCGTCGTCGGCGACGAGAAGTACGCGCTGCACCTGCTGCCCTCCGGCATCCTGTCGCCCGGCGTCACTCCGGTGATCGGCAACGGCGTGGTCATCGACCTCGAGGTGCTGTTCTCCGAGCTGGAGGCGCTCGCCGCCCGTGGCATCGACGTCTCGCGGCTGAAGGTCAGCGCCAACGCGCACATCATCACGCAGTACCACCGCACGCTCGACAAGGTGACGGAGCGGTTCCTCGGCAAGCGCAACATCGGCACGACCGGCCGCGGCATCGGCCCGGCGTACGCCGACAAGATCAACCGTGTCGGCATCCGGGTGCAGGATCTGTTCGACGAGAACATCCTGCGCCAGAAGGTCGAGGGCGCTCTCGACCAGAAGAACCACCTGCTGGTGAAGGTCTTCAACCGCCGCGCTGTCACGTGCGACGAGATCGTGGAAGACCTGCTCTCCTACGCCGAGCGGCTGCGGCCGATGGTCGCCGACACGGGCTACCTGATCGCCGAGGCGCTCGACCGCGATGAGGTCGTGGTGTTCGAGGGTGGCCAGGCCACGATGCTCGACATCGACCACGGCACCTACCCGTTCGTGACCTCGTCTTCGGCGACAGCCGGAGGAGCGGCGACGGGCTCCGGCGTCGGTCCCGGTGCGCTCGACCGCATCGTCGGCATCGTCAAGGCCTACACGACCCGCGTGGGCTCGGGTCCGTTCCCGACCGAGCTGTTCGACGAGCAGGGCGAGTGGCTGCGCAAGCAGGGCTTCGAGTTCGGCACCACGACCGGCCGCCCGCGCCGGGTGGGCTGGTACGACGCCCCCATCACGCGCTACGCCACGCGCATCAACGGCATCACCGACCTCGTGCTCACGAAGCTCGACATCCTCACGGGCCTGGAGCAGATCCCCGTGTGCGTCGCCTACGACGTCGATGGCGAGCGATTCGACGAGGTGCCGGTCAACCAGACCGACTTCCACCACGCGAAGCCGATCCTGGAGTATTTCCCCGGCTGGAGTGAGGACATCTCGGTCGCTCGGACCTTCGAGGACCTGCCGCAGACGGCGCAGGACTACGTGCTGGCGCTCGAGAGGATGAGCAACACGCGCATCTCGGTGATCGGTGTCGGCCCGGAGCGCGACCAGGTCATCGTCCGTCACGACCTGCTCGACTGATCCGCACCCGATGACGCGCTTCTGGCTCGGCGGCTACGGCCCCGCGATGGACGGTTCGGCCGAGGGCATCGGCCTGCTCGCGGGGGACGAGGGCCGCGAGGCATCCACCCTCGCCTACCGTGGCACTGCGGTGGAGGTTCCGTCGCCGTCCTGGCTGGCGCAGCATCCGACCCTCGACATCGTCTACGCGGCACTGGAGGGTGACTCCGCGGTGCAGGCGTTCGTCCGTGCGGGTGAGGGTGTGCTGGCCCCGCTGGGTGCGCCCGCGCCGGTCGGCCAGTACGTGTGTCATGTGGCGGTCGCCCCGAACGGCTCGGCGCTGATCGCCAGCTGCTACGGCGACGGTCGTGTCGTGAGACTCGGGCTGGACGCGGAAGGGCGCATCGTCCCCGCGAAGGCGGATGCGGCGGCGGCACTCCGCGCGGCCCTGTTCGGGGACGACGCGGATCCCGATGCTCCCGCTCCCACCCCTCCCGGAGACGGCGTCGCGGCGGTGGACCCGTACGGCATGGGCGGCGACCGTGTCTCGCATGCGCACGCCGCGGTGTTCCTCCCCGACGGACGCGTCGCCACCACTGACCTCGGGTTCGACCTCGTGCGGTTCTGGCGGCAGAGCGGCAGCGGGCTGGTGCTCGACCACGAGGTGGTTCTGCCTCTCGGCACCGGACCGCGGCACATGGTGCTGCACCCCAGCGGGCACCTGCACGTGGTCACCGAGTACTCGTGCGAGGTGTTCACGCTCGCGCGCGCGGCCGACGGCACCTGGAGCGTCGTGTCGGTGACGCTGACGAGCCCGATCGCCGAAGTGGGCACAGACTTCCCCGCCGAGCTCGCCCGCACTCGCGACGGGCAGTTCCTCTACACGGCCCTGCGTGGAAGCAACACGATCGCGGCGTTGCGGGTGCGCGGCGGAGGCGAGGCCTTGGAGTCGGTGGCACTCGCCGATTCGGGCGTCGACTGGCCGCGTCACCACCTCGTCCACGAGGGCAAGATGCTCGTCGCGGGGCAGCGCTCCGACACCATCACTCTGATCGACCTCGACGAGCGCACGGGCGCGCCGCTCGGTATCCGCCACGAAGCGCAGGTCCCGACGCCGACGCACTTCCTTCCGGTGCGCTGAGGCATCGCGAGATCCGTTCTTGACCTCAACCTCACTTGAGGTTCTACTGTCGTCATCATGACTTCGGAGACCGAGCAGGCGGCGACGCCGGATGCGGCCGCAGCTCGCATCATGAGCAGCCAATACGTGTGGATCACGATCGGCGCGTGCGCGCTCGTGTTCCTGGGGGCGTTCGAGTCCCTGGCGGTCACGACGGTGATGCCGACCGTGAGTGCCGACCTCGGCGGCGAACGGCTATACGCGCTGGCGTTCGCCGGTCCTCTCGCCACCGGGGTCATCGGCATGGTGATCGCGGGAAACTGGGCCGATCGTCGGGGGCCGGTCGCCCCGCTGTACACCGCGGTCGCGATGTTCATCGTGGGGCTGCTCATCGCCGGTCTCGCCCCGAGCATGGAGGTTCTCGTCGCCGGCCGGTTCGCGCAGGGTCTCGGCAGCGGCGGCCTGATGGTGGCACTGTACGTCGTCGTCGCCCGGGTCTACCCGCAGGAGCTGCACCCCGCGATCTTCGCCGGATTCGCGGCTGCGTGGGTCATCCCCTCGCTGATCGGACCAACGGTCGCGGGAGCCGTGACCGAGCTCTGGAGCTGGCACTGGGTCTTCCTCGGTGTGGTGATCCTGGTGCTCGTGGCGCTGCTGATGGTGATTCCAGCCCTTCGCGGTCTCTCGAGCGACGGCGATGCGACGACACCGTGGGCATACGGCCGCCTCGGTTGGTCGATTCTGGCGGCGGCCGCGGTGCTGACACTGAACCTGGTCGGCGACATCCCCGGGGTCGGCCCGGTGCTGGCGGTCGTCGCTGTGATCGTCGCCCTGATCGCGGTTCGCCCGCTGGTTCCCCGCGGAACCTTCCGCGCGCACCGGGGGCTGCCCTCGGTCATCCTCGTCCGCGGGCTCGCAGCTGCCGCGTTCTTCGGCGCGCAGATCTACCTGCCGTACCTGCTCACCGATCGCTATGACCTGTCGCCGACCCTCGCGGGGCTCGCCCTGACCGGAGGTGCGCTCTCGTGGTCGGTCGCGGCGACGGTCCAGGGGCGGATGGGCGTTCGCCTCTCGAGCGTGACGGCGGTGCGCATCGGCACGATCCTGGTCTTCGTCGGCATCGTGCTGACCGTCGCGATCACAGCCATCAGGGCGGACGCCGCACTGCTCGCCGTCGCCTGGATCGTGGCGGGTCTGGGGATGGGGCTCATGAGCCCACGTACCAGCGCGCTGACGCTCGCGATGTCGACACCGGAGAATCAAGGCTTCAACAGCGGCGCGATGACGGTCGCCGATTCGTTCGGCAGTGCCATGGCGCTCGCCATCACGGGGACGCTGTTCACGGCGTTGGCCACCGCGGACCCGTTCCTGGGAGTGTTCGCCCTGGCTGCGGTGATCGCGATCGCGGCGGCGGTGCTCGCTCCACGGGTGAGCGCGGCCGTTGAACGGCGCGGGACACGGCCGGGGGGAGAAGCGTGAGCGGGGAAGCGAGGGAAGGTCGTGCTGGTGCCGTCTCCGCGGTGACCTCGCCGCGGGGGAGAGGCGAACGGAGCCGCACGGGCGCAGTTCACCTCGGAAGCCTGAGCAGCAGCGCCGCGTTGTGACCCCCGAAGCCGAACGATGTCGACAGCACTGTGCGGACCGGATGCCATCGCTCCTGGTCGCGCACGAAGTCCCAGCCCTCCGCGTCGGGGTCGGTCAGGTTGATCGTCGGAGGCAGCACCTGGTCGCGCAGGGTCATCGCAGCGATCACTGTCTCGACGACGCCGGCTGCGCCGAGCAGATGCCCGGTGGTGGACTTCGTCGCCGTGAGCGGAACCGACGGTGCCCTCGCTCCCAGCGCCTGCTCGAGTGCGATGAGCTCGGCCGCGTCGCCGAGCACCGTGCCCGTGCCGTGGGTGTTGACATGATCGACTGCGGATGCGGTCGCGCGGGCATCGGCGAGACAGGCGTTGATCGCCCTGGTTGCTCCGGCGGCGGCCGGATCCGGTGCCGTGGCGTGGTGGGCGTCGCTGGTCGCACCGAACCCGGCGACCGTCGCGAGAGGGCGTGCGCCGCGTTCGCTGGCGAGGTCGGCAGCCTCGAGCAGAACCGCGGCGGCGCCCTGCGCCATGACGAAACCGCTCCGCGCACGGTCGAAGGGGCGGGAGGCCGATGAGGGGTCATCGCCGAATCCGGTGACGACCGAGCGCAGGTTCGCATGCGCCGCGAGATGCAGCGGACCGAGGCAGTCGTCCATCCCGACGACCAGCACCGCATCGGCGTATCCGTGACGGATGCGCCGTAGGCCTTCGCCGATCGCGATGGCGCCGCTCGCGCATGCCGCTGTGACGGCGTGGGTCTGTCCGAGGAATCCGTATCGACGGCTGAGGATCCCGGCGACGGCATCCGCGGTTCCATAGACGGCGAGGCTCGGCGGCACCCGGCGCCGACCGGCCTCTCGCAACGTGCCGGCTGCCTCCGTCACCGCGTCGACCGGCCCTGATCCCGTGGCGATGATCACCTGAGCGGCATCCGCGTTCCACGGCAGGTCACCTGTGCCCGCATCATCCATCGCCTCATCAGCGGCGGTGATCGACCACTGCTGCATCGGAGTGAGGTGGCGGACGAGTGACGTCGGCAGGTCGGCGGGGG
>NZ_LSJW01000129.1:0-476 GCF_001557335.1 Microbacterium sp. CCH5-D1 | reverse complement strand
TGACCACCGAGGTCATGCAGGAGCTCAACGCCAAGGCCGATGTCGACGGTGAGGACCCCGAGGACATCGCGATCGACTGGCTCGAGGAGCAGGGACTCATCTGATGACCTCGACCATCCAGCTCGGCGAGAGCTTCGTCGGCGACGGCGTCAACGCCGCACACATCAACACCGTGCTCGGCCACCGCGAGGGACCTGCGGGGACGGCGTGGGCCACTGCCCTCGCCAGCCCCAGCCAGGGGCACGTGCCCTTCGTGGCGGTGCTCCGCCCCTCCCTCCCGGTGAAGCCCCTGACGCTGTTCGTCACGAAGGCCGCACCGGCGGGTGACGAGCACGGCCTCCTCATCTGGGGCCCGGCGCAGGCCGGAGTCGCTGCGGGCGTGGCCGACGCCGTCGCCGACGGTGTGATCCCGCGCGAGGCTGCCGACACGCACGCCCTCATCGCCGCAGTGTGGGTCAATCCGGCGGCCGACGACG
>NZ_LSJW01000013.1:0-10594 GCF_001557335.1 Microbacterium sp. CCH5-D1 | reverse complement strand
CTGTCGGCGCGGCGCTCAGCGAGAGGAGCCGCAGCGCCGCCCGTCACCGCCTCCTCGACCGCTGCCTCGGTGTCGAGCACCCGCGACGCCGCCACCTGCTCAGCAGCGAGTTCGGCATAGAGTCCACCGAGCGCCAGCAGCTCGGAGTGAGTGCCGGACTCGATGATGCGCCCCGCTTCGAGCACGTGGATCACGTCCGCGCCCATCACGGTCGAGAGCCGGTGGGCGATGGAGAGCGTCGTGCGCCCCTTCGCGGCCTCGTCGAGCGCTTCCTGCACCACGCGCTCCGACACCGTGTCGAGCGCCGAGGTCGCCTCGTCGAGGAGTAGCACCGGCGGGTCCTTCAACAGCACGCGGGCGATCGCGATGCGCTGCTTCTCCCCGCCGGAGAGCCGATACCCGCGCTCGCCCACCACGGTGTCGTACCCCTGCTCGAAGCCGGCGATGATGTGGTGGATGTTGGCGGCCGTGCACGCCGCGATCAGCTCTTCCTCGGTGGCATCGGGCTTCGCATAGCGGAGGTTGTCACGGATGGTCGCGTGGAACAGGTAGGTCTCCTGGGACACGATGCCCACGTTGTCGATGATCGACTCCTGCGTGAGGGTGCGCACGTCGGCGCCCGCGAACATCACGGCCCCTCCCTTCGCCTCGTACAACCGCGGCGCCAGGTACAGGATCGTGGTCTTGCCCGCGCCCGACGGGCCGACGAACGCGACGTGCTGACCCGGTTCCGCCGTGAACGACACACCGTCGAGAGTCGGCCTGGCGTCAGCCGAGGCATCGGGGTAGCGGAACACGACCTCGTCGAACTCGATGCGCCCGCGGGGTCCAGGAGCCTGATCGACGGTGATCGCGTCGGGGGCGTCCTGGATCTCCGGCACGAGGTCGAGGTACTCGAAGATGCGCGCGAACAGCGCGGACGAGGTCTGCAGATCGAGCGAGACCCTCATGAGGCCCATCAACGGCATGAGCAGCCGCGCCTGCACGGTGGTGAAGGCGACGACGGTTCCCGCGGTGATGGCTCCGGTCCCGCCCGCGATCAGATAGCCGGAGACGAGATAGATCACGGCGGGCACACTCGCCATGATCACCTGCACGACGGCGAAGAACCCCTGGCCGCTCATCGCACGCCGCACCTGGAGCACGACCTGGTTGCGGTTCTCCGCCTGGTACCGCTCCGACTCGGTGCGCTGCCGGTTGAACGCCTTCGACAGCAGCATGCCCGACACGCTCAGGGTCTCCTGGGTGATCGAGGTGAGCTCGGACAGCGACTCCTGCGTCTCCCCCGCGATCCTGGCGCGCACCTGCCCCACCTTGCGCTGCACGACGATCAGGAACGGCATCATGACGACGGCGATGAGCGTCAGCCGCCAGTCGATCAGGATCATCGCGACGAGCGAGGCGATCACGGTCACGACGTTGCCGAGGATGCTGGTGACGGTGTTGGTCAGCACGCCGGACACGCCACCCACGTCGTTCTGCAGCCTCGACTGGATGACGCCCGTCTTGGTGCGCGTGAAGAATCCGAGCTCCATCGCCTGCAGATGCTCGAAGAGCTTCACGCGCAGATCGCCGGTGACGCTGTTGCCGACGGTCGAGGTGAGCCAGGTCTGCGCCACCCCCAGCCCCGCGGAGACCAGGAACAGCGCGACCATAGCGGTGACGAGCCAGGCCAGCAGTTCGAGGTGCGGGCTTCCGCCGTCCACCGGGAACAACGCGTCGTCGAAGATGCGCTGCACGATCAGCGGCGGGATGACCGCGATCGCGGCGCCCAGCACGACCAGGATGCCCGTGAAGAGGATGCGCCAGCGATAGGGGCGGAACAGGGAGACCACCCGCGCCCCGAGACCGTTGATCCGCGGCGCCTCGGCGTTCAACTTCCGCTGCGCGTCTTCATCGACTCCGCGGAAGCCACCTCCCCGCGGGCCACCGCCCATGCCGCCGCCCATGCTCATTGCGCCAGCGTACCCACGCGCGCGGACATCGGGCCGCGTGTATCCGCCTTCAGCGGATATCTGTGAATACGGAATGAAATGTCCGCTGCTGCCGTTACGCTGAATGACTCTTGCGAACTCTCGCGATATCCATTTCTTCTTCGCCCTGGAGGCCGCCCATGTCTGCCGTCGATACCGGCTCCATCTCGACGACTCCCGCCGCGGCAGGGGGCGAGATCCCCCGCAAGGACATGCGGGTGATCTGGCTGCTGCTCGTCGCCGCCTTCGTCGCCATCCTCAACGAGACCACGATGGGGATCGCGATCCCCCATCTGAACACCGATCTCGGCATCCCGCCCGAGCTCGGCCAGTGGCTCACGAGCGCCTTCATGCTCACCATGGCCGTGGTCATCCCCACGACCGGGTTCATCCTGCAGCGGTTCACGACGCGCCAGGTCTTCATCGCCGCGATGATCGCGTTCTCCCTCGGCACGCTCGTCGCTCTCGTCGCCCCCGGCTTCGCCGTGCTGCTCGTCGGCCGTGTCATCCAGGCCGCAGGTACCGGCATCATGATGCCGCTGCTGATGACCACGATCATGAACGTCGTGCCGCCGCAGTCCCGCGGTCGCATGATGGGTCGCGTCGGTCTCGTCATCTCGCTCGCTCCCGCGATCGGCCCGACCCTCGCCGGAGCCGTGCTCGAGCTCGCCAGCTGGCGCGCGCTCTTCGGCATCATCCTCCCCATCTCGCTCATCGCCCTCTTCATGGGTGTGAAGTGGATGACGAACCTGGGTGAGACGCGGTCCGTGCCGCTCGACGTGCTCTCGATCCCGCTCGCGGCTCTCGGGTTCGGCGGGATCGTGTTCGGTCTCAGCCAGTTCGGCGGCGAGGGCGGATCCGGCGAGACCGCAGGGATCATCTCCCTCGTGGTCGGTGCCGTCTCACTGGGGCTCTTCGTGTGGCGTCAGCTCGTGCTGCAGCGCATCGACGACGCGCTGCTCGACCTGCGCGTGTTCCGCTCGAGCAACTTCACGCTGTCCGTGATCATCATGTCCATCCTGGCGCTGTCGATGTTCGGCACGCTGACCCTGCTCCCGCAGTACCTGCAGAACGTGGCGGGGCTCAACCCGCTCCAGTCCGGCCTGATCCTGCTCCCCGGTTCGCTGCTGATGGGCCTGCTCGGACCGATCATGGGCCGTGTCTACGATGCGCGCGGCACCCGCCCGCTGCTCATCCCCGGCACGATCATGGTGTCGGCGTCGCTGTTCTTCTACTCGACCGTCGGTGAGCACACCGTGTGGTGGGTGCTCATCATCGTGCAGGCTGTCATGTCCGTCGGTCTCGCGATGTCGTTCACACCGCTGTTCTCGGCATCGCTGGGTTCGCTCCCGCGGTCGCTGTACTCGCACGGTTCGGCCGTGCTGAACACACTGCAGCAGGTCGGTGGCGCGGCAGGTGTCGCACTGCTCCTCGTGACCTACTCGTCGATCCTGCACGCGGGCGAGCAGGAGGGCCTGACGACTGCGGTCGCCGGCGCTCCCGGCGCACGCATGGCATTCCTGATCGCGGCGATTATCTCGCTGGCGACTGTGGCGCTCAGCCCGTTCGTCCGCAAGCCTGCAGACGATGCGGGCGAAGGGTTCCACGGCGGGCACTGACCGCGCCGGGACGGCCTGAGATGGCGTCTGCTGCTTACTCGCTCTTCGGGGCGGGGAAGTGGCAGACGCCATTGCTGCAATAGCCGGCCGCTTCCCCCTCGAGCAGGTTCAGAGAATCCAGGAGCGGCTGCAGCCCGACGGGCGCGTCCTGCTGCACGGAGTCCTGCTGCGTTTTCTTCATCCCTCGATCGTACGCCTGCCTGGAGGGAGTGGCACCGAAGGCGCCCGTAGCACGTCGACAGCAGATCGACAGCCGTTCTCCCCTACGGTTGAGCCATGCTCAAACGACTCCTCGCCCGCGTGTTCTGGGCGTTCAGCAGATGGAAGCTCGTGAGCGAGTCGGCGCCGACGCGTCCGACGGTGCTCGTGGGAGCACCCCACACCTCGAACTGGGACTTCGTGCTGATGCTCGCCATCGCGTGGAAGCTCGACATCAGCGTGCACTGGCTCGGGAAGAAGAGCCTCTTCCGCGGTTGGCGAGGTCCGATCATGCGGCGTCTCGGCGGTATCCCCGTCGACCGCACCGACCCGGCGCGCGTGGTGAAGGATGTCGTGGGCCAGGTGCACGACGGCACCGTCTTCGGACTGGTGGTCACCCCCGACGGAACACGCGGGGGCAACGAGTACTGGAAGTCGGGTTTCTACCGGATCGCACGAGAGACGGGCATGCCGGTCACTCTCGGTTTCGTGGATCGGACGACCATGACCACCGGCCTCGGACCGACGATCGATCTCACCGGAGACGTCACAGCCGACATGGACCGGATCCGCGCGTTCTACGCCGACAAGGCGGGCGTGCGGCCCGACCGACGTACCGAGCCGCGGCTGCGCGAGGAACTCCCCACGACCACCGAACCCGAGTCTCCTCAGGACGCGCCGGCGCCGTGACCTCAGTCCTCGGCCTCGCTGTGCTTTCGCGCGTAGGCGAGGTCTGATTCGCTGAGGGACTCCACCATCCCGACCACGGCGCCGGTGATCACCCGGATCTCCTCGCGCACGGCATCGTCCAGATGAGAGGTGTCGCTGTTCAGCACGGCGCGGCGCCCGTCCTGCGAGAGCTCAGGCCACCAGTCGCGGATCGGTGGGAGCGTCATCTTGCACTCCTTCGTTCGGGGGACGCAAGCGGCTGGACAGCGCCAGGTCGGGAAATCCACACTGAGGCCATGACATCAGACCCATCGCGTGGAGAACACGAGCGCGACGACCGTGTCGACGGACGCGACGAGACCGCCAACGAGCGGGCGGATCGCAACTGGGACGAGTTGCTGCAGGAGTTGCGGGTCATGCAGACCGGCACCCAGATCCTCACCGGCTTCCTTTTGGCTGTCGCCTTCCAGCCGCGGTTCACCGACATGGACGAGCTCCAGCGTGACCTGTATGTCGTCCTCGTCGCTCTCGCAGCCGTGGCGACTATCTTGGCCCTCGCGCCGGTCGGAATGCACAGGGCGCTGTTCGGACGTCGTCGCAAGCCCGATCTCGTCCGCATCGCCGCCCGGGTCGTACGTATCGATCTGGTCGTGATCGGTGCGTTGACCGTCGGGGTGACCACGCTGATCGTCGACTTCACGGTGAATCGGACGGCGGGTGTCATCGCTCTCTTCGCGGCGCTCGTCCTGATCGGAGCCCTATGGCTCGCTCTGCCCCGAGTCATGCGCGGAAGGCCTCTCACCCGCGGAGCAGGACCCGAATGAAGAGGGCGTGGTCCGCGGGTGAGAGGACGCTCAGCGTCCCGCGGGGCTGCGGTTCTCCGCGCTGACCATCCAGGCGAACTGTTCGAGCCGCTCGATGATCGCGTGCAGCAGGTCCGCCGAGGTCGGATCCTCCTCGTCGACGGCATCGTGCACGTCGCGAGCGGTGGCCACGGCCGCCTCCAGGCGCTCGGTGACCAGGTCGATCGTCTCGGTGGTGGACACCTCTCCCGCCGGGAACTCGGGAAGCGAAGAGGTCTTCGCGATGGTGGCACTGCGCCCGTCCGGCACAGCGTGCAGGGCACGCATGCGCTCGGCGATCGTGTCGCTGAAGGTGCGAGCGTCGTCGATGATCTCGTCGAGCTGCCGGTGCGTATCGCGGAAGTTGCGTCCCACGACGTTCCAGTGGGCCTGCTTGCCCTGGATCGCGAGATCGAGCAGGTCGACCAGCACCGCCTGCAGGTTCTTCGCGAGCGTGGTCGAGGCGGTGAAGCCTTTCTCCGCGTTCTGCTGCCTGGTCGTCTTGACCGCGCCCTTCGTCGAGCCGCCGGTCTTCTTGGTGGTTGTGGTTTCAGCCATGGTGTGACCTCCTGATCGCGACGCTAGCCTTGGCGATCCTCCACGGCGAGGGGGTTGACACCGCGGGCGCCCACCCCGGAATGTGACTCGGGTGAGTGACGCAGACATCGTGAACGAAGAGCACCGCCCCGACCAGCACGCCGCACCGGGTGAGGTGGTCATATCTCCCATCAGCGACCGCGACGCCGGCGAGGTGCTGACCGTGCAGAGGGCGGCCTTCGTGTCGGAAGCGGCGATTTACGGGAGCGTCGACATGCCACCGCTGACGCAGACGCTCACCGAGCTGGAAGCGGAACTCCGCTCCGAGTCCGGGTTGACAGCACGCATCGACGGGCGGCTCGTCGGCGCGATCCGGTACGTGGAGCAGGACGGGCTGTTGCTGATCGGCAGGATCGCGATCGCACCGGACATGCAGGGCGAGGGAATCGGCCGCCTCCTGCTCGAGAGCGCCGAGAAGGCGTCGAACGCGGATGTGGCCGAGCTGTTCACGGGCAGTCTGAGCGAAGCGAACATCCGCCTCTACGAGTCGTGCGGGTATGAGGAGCACGAGCGTGTACCTGACGGCGACGGCACCGCGCAGGTGTTTCTGCGCAAGAACCTGCGAGCAGGGTAAGAGCCTCCTCCGAATCCCCGCAAGGGGGTTGAGACCCTCGCCGAGGTTCGGCATCGTAGCCCGGACATGTCGCGACCGTGACATGCCCCAACCGGAAGGAGAGTCTCGTGCTCACCCTCACCGACAACGCCTCCGCCATCGTGACGACTCTGGTGAGCCGTCAGACCGACGCCCCGGATGCCGGGCTCCGCATCCACTCGACAGAGCCTCAGAACGCAGAGGGCGGTGCGCGCCTCGCCGTGCTCGTCGCCGCCGACCCGGAGCCGCAGGACCAGGTCGTGGAAGTGGCCGGCACCCGGCTCTTCCTCGATGAGTCGGCAGTCGCTGCGCTCGACGACAAGATCCTCGATGCCGGCGTGGACGACGAAGGCTCCGTGTCCTTCGCCGTCACCCCACAGGTCGCCTGACCGAAGGATTCCGGATGCCGCGGCCGAATCGGTCGCGGCATCCGTCTGTCCGGAATATCACGATCCGACCCCGTCGGCCTGCCCGTTGCTGCGTCGTCGCCCCCTATCGATACCGTGAGACCATGCGACGTCCACTTCTGCCTGCGCTGGCTCTCGCCGGCGCGGCTCTCCTTCTCGCCGGCTGCACCTCAGCTCGCCCCGCAGCCGAGCCCACCACCGTGCCCAGTTCTGCACCCTCGTCGCCGACCCCTAGTCCGACCCCCACGGTGGAGCCACGGATCGTCGTGTCCCTCGACGGCATCGCCGTCACCGACGAGACGGGCACCCGCGACGCCGCGCTCGACGACACCGAGGCGGTGCTCGACCTGTTGGAAGAGACGACGGGAGAGCTCCCGGAGCCGGAGAAAGTGGAGACCTTCCCGGGTTACGACTTCTCGTTCGTGAACTACATATGGGACGGCTTGCGGGTGTTCACCGACACTGAGCACGAAGGTCCGGCCTCTGTGGCGATCACCGGAGCGTCACTCGACGGTGTTCCGATCACCGCCGCAGACGGTCTCTCCGTCGGATCCACGCGTGCCGAGCTCCTCGATGCGGGCGCCTGGGCGCTCGACGATGCCGAGGACCCCGCCACCGCCGAGTTCCTCGGCCTGGGAGGACGCGAAGCGCCAGGGACCGAGTCGCTCAGCCACCCTGGCTCCACCGGCATCATCTACACGCTCTTCTGGTTCGACGGCGACACGGTGAAGCAGATCCAGGTCCCCGCGAACGACTACAGCGACCTCTGAACGACATCACGTACCCTGGAAGCAGTCCGCAAGCCCGTGCGGATCATCGAAAGGCCCCCGTGAAGATCTCCCTGCTCCGCCGTTTCGTCGTCCTGGCGGATGAACTGCATTTTCCGCGCGCGGCGGACAAGCTCGGGATTCCGCTGGCTTCGCTCTACACCTCGATCGACAAGCTCGAAGCCGAGGTGGGCCACCCCATCGTGCACCGCGAAGGTCCGACGCGGCTCACTTCCGTGGGCGAGCTGCTGCTCGTGGAGGCGCGTGCCGAGGTCGCGGCTGCGCCGGAGCCGGTTCGCAGCGCCCCTGCCCCTGCCGGAGGCAAGGCCAAGGCGTCGAAGGGCAAGGGGCGTGCCCCCGCGGTGAAGGGCCAGCCGAAGCCCTACAAGAAGCGGCAGGGCCGGTAGGCGAACGGGTCGCTCAGTCCCAGTCGAGGTACTCCTCGATCACGACGGCCGTCTCGATGGGGAAGGTCATCGGGAACATGTGGTCGCCACCTTCGATGGTCTTCACGCTCGCGCGCTCGGGCGCCGTGGACTGCAGCTGCTCGCCGTTCGCCGGAGGCGTCTCGATGTCCTTGCTGCCCTGGATGATGAGAACGGGCATCACCGGCGCGAGCGGCGTCGCGTCGTCTTCGACGGCCAACAGGGCCAGGCCGTTCACGCGGTCGGCGTGGGCGACGGCGAAAGCACGCGCCACCGTACCGCCGAAGCCGTGTCCGCCGATCCAGGTGTCTCCGAGGCCCACGTGGTCGATCACGGCGAGCGCGTCGTCAACCCGCGCAGCCAGCGTCGCCTCGTCGTGCTTACCCTCGGCACGGTGGCCGATCCGCAGCACATGGAAGCCCGCTTCCTCCGCAAGGTAGTGCGCCACGACGCCGAGCACATCCGCCGCCACGTCGCGCTCCTGGATCAGGACCAGCTTGACGGGTCCGTCTCCCTCGTCGACGAAGGGGATGGCGCGGCCGTCGGGCTCGAAGATCTGGGTCTCGGTCATCGGCGTCAATCTCCTCGTGCCGTCAGGGTCAGGAACTCAGGCGGAACGCCCACGGCGGACACCAGCGACCGGACCGCGACCGGAGCCGCCGTGCTCCAGCGTATCCCGACCTGGCGGTCAGCGAGACGACGACACCTTCGAGCGCACTCGGTCAGATGATCACCAGGCGCGCCCGCGGAGATCGATGGCACCTGCCGGCCACGAATCCAGCCGAGCCTCGACCGGGAGCAGCAGAATCGGCGGCCCCGGCGGCTGCGTGACCGGGCGCCCGGCGCGATCGACCGATTTCTCGGCTGCCGTGACCCGCTGCCACCCGCACGACGCGTAGAAGGGGACGACGTCCTCACGGCACCCCAGGTAGCCGAACTCGATACCACCGGCCTCGATCATCGACGCGGTCGCGGCCGCCATGAGTCTCGCACCCGCTCCTTCGCCCCGCGCACGCGGAGAGATGAGGACTCCGCCGACACCCGCGATCACGACCTCTGCGGTGCCGACGCCGATCGTCCGCCGCGCCCAGCCGACGTGGCCCACCACGTCGTGCCCGAGTCGAGCGATGACGTGCAGGTCATGGGGCGCGTAGCCGTAGGGCTGATCGGGGTCCCACTCGCCGAACGGCGCGAGATACTCCACGTCGAACAGTTCCCGCAGCCGCGCCACGTCATCCTCGGTCAGACGCTCATGGGGGACGGTCTCGATGACGAAGGTCGTCACGCCTCGACCACCTGCCCCGCCTCCACTCTCCAGTGGCGGTCGGTCTTCACGGTCGCGAGCATCCGCCGGTCGTGGGTCACGAGCAGCAGGGTTCCTTCATACGACTCGAGGGCCTGTTCGAGCTGCTCGATCGCGGGCAGGTCGAGGTGGTTCGTCGGCTCATCCAGGACGAGGAGGTTGATGCCACGGGCCTGGAGCAGCGCGAGTCCTGCGCGGGTGCGCTCTCCGGGCGAGAGTTCGTCGACCGCACGGGTGACGTGGTCGGCCTTGAGCCCGAACTTCGCAAGGAGGGTGCGGATCTCGCCCGAAGCCATCTCGGGGACCAGAGCCTCGAACGCCGTCGCGAGCGGCGGCGAGCCGGTCAGTTGCGCACGGGCTTGGTCGATCTCACCGATCTGCACGCTCGCGCCGAGGCTCGCCGTCCCCTCGTCGGGAAGCTGACGTCCGAGCAGCCCGCGAAGGAGCGTCGACTTGCCCGCACCGTTGGGGCCGGTGATGCCGATCCGCTCCCCCGCGTTGACCTGCAGCGACACCGGGCCGAGTTGGAACGTCCCCTGTCGGAACACTGCGGAACTCAGCGTCGAGACGACGGAGCTGGAGCGCGGCGCCGAGCCGATCGTGAACTCGAGCTGCCACTCCTTGCGCGGCTCGTCGACTTCTTCGAGCCTGGCGATCCGGCTCTCCATCTGGCGCACCTTCTGCGCCTGCTTCTCGCTCGATTCGGCCGAGGCTTTGCGCTTGATCTTGTCGTTGTCTGGCGCCTTCTTCATCGCATTGCGCACACCTTGGCTCGACCACTCGCGCTGAGTTCGCGCACGGGAGACGAGGTCGGCCTTCTTGTCGGCGAACTCGTCGTACTTCTCGCGCGCGTGTCGACGGAGCGTGGCCCGCTCCTCCAGGTACGAGTCGTACCCGCCCCCGAACACCCTGTTGCTGCCCTGCGCCAGGTCGAGTTCCAGCACACGGGTCACACACCGCGCCAGGAACTCGCGGTCATGGCTGACCACCACGGCACCGCCACGGAGCCCCTGCACGAACGCTTCGAGTCGCTCGATGCCGTCGAGGTCGAGGTCGTTCGTCGGCTCGTCCAACAGCGCGATGTCGAAGCGCGAGAGCAGCAGTGTGGCGAGTCCGACCCGAGCAGCCTGCCCACCCGACAGCGACGTCATCATCGTGTCGGCGGGATCATCGCCGAGGTCGAGTCCGAGCTCGGCAAGCAC